>JAPUFZ010000004.1 GCA_027293245.1 Gammaproteobacteria bacterium | reverse complement strand
TTTGGTTGAAACACCGGCTGCGCCCAGCGTATATCCTTTGAGACCGGCACTCTCTATCAGTTGCGCAGCATAATGTCCTGGTGGGTTTTTAAACACCGAACCACAGGAAGGTAGTCCTATCGGTTGACTGGCATTACGTTTTTGCAATAAATACCGAATATTCGAATTCTGTCCGGAAGTTTTGGCTTCGACTTCGCCGGCAAAACGAAAATAGGCTGCGGCAAACCATTCACCGGCAAACTGGCTGACCCGACGGTAACCGATATCAAATTCCGCGGCGCATCGATCGATCAATTCCCCTTGCCGATTGATCATCATAACCTGTTCAACGAAAGGCCAGGTTTCACTACCAAAAGCACCTGCATTCATTGCCAGGGCACCGCCAATGGTTCCTGGTATGCCGGCAAAAAAATCGGCGCCCGCTAATCCGTTTTTGGCACAAAATTTTGTGAGTTTCGCACAGGTCACGCCAGATTCGGCGTAAATACAGCCTTCATCGCTCAATTTCAGTACTTTCAGGGCATTCAACGGTGCGATCACTACACCTCGAATTCCTCCATCACGTACCAGCATATTGCTACCGAGTCCGACCCAGTTAATCGGTACTGTTGATTCCAGCGATGCCAGATAGTCTTGCAAATCAGATAAATCGACCGGAATATAGAAATAGTCTGCGTTACCACCCACGCGCCAACTGGTATGCTTTGACATGGGTTCGTTAACCCGTAGTTGCCCTCGATATCTCATCGCTTCAACCACGTTCATTGTCCCTGTCCGCTTTTCATCAGAAATTCAGCCGACCAGGTGCCGATGCTGCCGGCACCCAGGGTCAAAAAGATATCACCATCCTGGAGGATGTTGTCGACGACCTCGTCAAGTGATTTAAGCTCCTCAACAAAAATCGGGTCGATCTTGCCACGTACCCGGATCGCCCTTGCCAGGGCCCGACCATCAGCATCATTAACAGGTTTTTCACCGGCGGCATAGACTTCGGTAAGTATCAACGCATCTACTTCTGAAAGCACCTGGACAAAATCTTCGAATAGATCGCGAGTGCGCGTATATCGATGGGGCTGAAACACCACGGCCAGGCGTTTATCCGGCCAGGCCGCACGAATACCCTCGATAGTTGCCTTTATTTCATTCGGGTGGTGACCATAATCGTCGATATGCATGACCTTGCCGCCAGGCACGGGTACATTTTCACTTATCTGGAATCGCCTGGCGATTCCGGAGAACCCGGCCAGCGCGGTTTGAATATCATCACGATTGACATCGAGTTCCCATGCAACGCTGATCGCGGCAGTCGCATTGAGCACATTGTGCCTGCCGGTAAGATTCAATTCGATTTCGAGTGGCTCGTCCTGGTCCGGTAACATGACCGAAAAATCAGTTTTGGCGCCCTTAGGCCGTATTGCAGTAATACGAATATCGGCATCCTCGGATTCACCATAAGTCAGCATCGGTCGTGCAATAGACTGGATCATTTCCCGAACTACTGGATCGTCGATACACAGTATCGCGAGACCGTAAAATGGCAGATGGTGCAAGAATTCGACGAAAGTCGCTTTGAGTCGCTCGAATTCACCCTCATAGGTCGACAGGTGATCCTGATCGATGTTGGTAATAATCGACATCATGGGCTGCAAATACAAAAATGACGCATCGCTCTCGTCGGCTTCGGCCACCAGGTAATCACTGAGCCCGAGCCTGGCATGGCTAGCCGAGCTATTGAGCTTACCGCCGATGACATAAGTGGGATCGATATTCCCCTCGGCCAGAACGCTGGCAACCAGGCTCGTTACAGTGGTCTTACCATGGGTACCGGCAACCGCGATACCGCGACGAAATCGCATCAGCTCAGCGAGCATTTCGGCGCGGCGCACGACCGGAATACGCGCTGCTTTTGCGGCCACAATTTCTGGGTTGTCTGCATCGATCGCGGTAGAAACTACGACAACATGCACGCCATCAATATTTTCCGGACGGTGAGCAATCTGTATTTCGATACCGAGTTCGCGTAAATGTCGCAGTGTCGGGCCTTCGGCAATATCAGAGCCACTGATGATGTAGCCGAGGTTGTGAAATACCTCTGCAATACCACTCATGCCCGCACCACCGATGCCGATGAAGTGGATATTTTTGATACGCCGCATAAAATGTTTCGCGCTGACAGTCACGATATTGCTCCCGCCAGAATGCCCTGTGCTAACTGCTGGGTCGCATCGGTGCGTGACTGCGCTCGCGCATTGACAGACATCGCTATCAGTTCGTCCCGGTTTTGTTGAAAATAGCGAAGTTGTAAAGCCAGAACTTCGGCGTTTAGATTTTCTTCAACGAGGATACGTGCTGCATTATGCCGCTCGAGAAAACGTGCATTGTAATACTGGTGGTTATCGACCGCGTAGGGATAGGGAATCAGGATCGAAGCAATACCAACCGCAGTGAGTTCGGCGATGGTAAGAGCGCCCGCACGGCAAACCACCAGGTCTGCCCATTGGTATACCTCGCCCATATCTTCGATAAACCCACAAACTTCAGCCTCGACTCGCAGCTGTCGATATTGCTGGGTACAGTTTTCCAGGTGCTTATTGCCACACTGATGTTTAATTCTCGGACGCTCGGCAACATCTAGCAGGGAAACCGCTTCGGGTACCAGGCGGTTCAGGGAAGCCGCACCAAGACTTCCGCCGATTACCAGAACCTGCACAGGCTGGTCCCGCCTGCCCGCCAGCCTGATCTCCGGTACGGTTAAATCGACCAGTGCCTCACGTACTGGATTTCCAATGCATTCACTGCGAGGTAATTGGTTGGTGACATTGGGAAAGGCGAAGTAATTTCTTTTGGCCAGACGCCCCAGCAATCTATTGGTCAGTCCGACGACCGAATTCTGTTCGTGTAAAAATAAAGGGATGTGCAGCATCCAGGCCATCAAACCACCGGGTCCGGAAACAAACCCACCCATTCCGAGTACCGCCTTGGGCCGCAGGCGCAAAAGCGTGAGAAATGCCTGCCAGCAAGCCCTGACCAACGCGAATGGGGCTAACACGAGCGCAAACAGTCCCTTGCCACGCAAACCCTGGACGCTGAGCCATTCAATTGCAAAATTGGCCGCCGGCACCACCCTCGCCTCGATACCTGCACGGGTTCCCATCCAGATGATGGTTTCACCTTTAGCGCGCAGGTATTCGGCGACAGCGAGTGCCGGAAAAACATGTCCCCCGGTACCTCCGGCCATAACTACGATAGGTTTCTGAGTTGCCTGTCTCATGCGACCATCCGTTGGTTCGAAGTCCGTCGCCGGCGCCGACTGCCTATTGCCGATGAATCGGATTCTCCTTGTTGATATTCCCGGTAAACCCTCAACACCAGGCCGACAGCAAAAGACATACTTAGCATGCTGTTACCGCCATAGCTGATAAAAGGCAGCGTCAATCCCTTGGTAGGTAATGCCCCCATATTGACGCCGATGTTGATAACCGCCTGCAACGTGATCAGCAGGCCCACACCATAGGCCAGGTAGGCGCCAAACACCTGTTGTCCAAGCAGGGCCATTTTGCCGATCGAAAAGCACCGAATTGCAAACAATGCATACAATGAAATTAATATCACGGTACCGGCGAGTCCGAATTCCTCGGCGTATATGGCAAATAGAAAATCGGTATGCGCCTCAGGCAGGTAAAACAGTTTCTGGATGCTGCCACCCAGGCCACTGCCAAACCAGCCGCCACTGCCAATCGCGATCAACGACTGGGTTAATTGAAATCCACTGTTAAACGGATCAGCCCAGGGATCGATAAACGAGATGATGCGCGACAGCCGATAGGGAGAGGAGACTGCAAGCAATATCATGATAGCCACAGTGCCAGTCAGAAACAGGGTAAATTGTACGAAGCGTACGCCACCCAGAAACATCAGGCCCAGACCAGTGAGTAACAGTACCGCCGCGGCGCCAAAATCTGGCTCCAGGATCAACAGCCCACTGGCGAACGCCAGTACCAGCATCGGTTTGACGAATCCCATGGCATTGGTTCGCACTTCTTCACTGCGGCGAATCAGGTAACCGCTCAGATAAATGATCAAAAACAGTTTCGAAACTTCAGATACCTGAAAAGTGAAGGCGCCAAAATTCAACCAACGCGTACTACCGTTAACGCTATGCCCTACGCCTGGTATCAGCACGACACCAAGCAATACAATAGAGCCCAGCATCAATACCATGCCATTGTTTTTCCAGAAACTAAGCGGTATCCTGAAAACCAGCCATACCAGCATAAAGCTAAGCACAATACGCAGGAAATGACGTTTTCCATAATAAAATGGATCCTGGGTATGCTGGTCGGCAATGCCTATCGATGCAGAGGTCACCATGACCAGACCAATCAGTATCAGTATCAGGTAGAGCAGCAAAATGCTTCGATCTAAACAGGGTGATAATTCGGATACCGGCGGATCCGATAATTTGCCGGAACGCACCGCTTGACCGTTCAGGCTAGGCATCGATCATACTCCGTACTTTTTCGCTAAAGTCTTCGCCACGTGCCTCAAACTTATCGTACATATCGAAACTCGCACAGGCAGGCGCAAGCAACACACAATCACCAGCCCTGGCCTCCTCGCTGGCGCGGGTAACTGCTTCTCCCATGTTGTCCACTGTTTCGATACGAGTCGATCCATGCCAGGCCTTTTCCATGCTTTCTGAATCTTCGCCCATCAATAACACTAACTTGACACGCGCTTTCAAAACCTGGCGCAGGACGGTCATATTTGCATTCTTCGACTGGCCTCCCGCTATCAGGATAACGGGCCGATCACGCCCTTCAATCGAAGCTCTGGCAGCACCGACATTGGTCGCCTTGGAGTCATTAATCCACTCGACTCCATCAATTTCCGCAACCCACTGGCTGCGATGGGGAATACCTTCAAAGTTTTTCAAAGCCTTAACAATGGCTTTTTTCGACACCCCCGCTACAGTTGCGAGCGCCATTGCCGCCAGACAATTGGCCCAGTTGTGCTGCCCGGTTATCTTTAAATTGTCAACATTTAACCAGGGCTCACCACGATGAGCTAACCAGGTACCGCCGTTAACGACTATGCCAAAGTCAACCCTGGCTTGCGGGTCCAGGCTGAAGCGAATGTCGTCAGCGTCATGCCTGGTGGTTTCATCGTCGTAATTGCTGACACAGGTGCCAGCGTTACTATAAATATGTAACTTGGCATTAATGTAGTCGGCGTAGCTGGTGTAACGATCGAGATGGTCTTCCGACAAATTGAGCACGGTTGCCGCCTGGGGCGCTAGTGACTGCGTTGTTTCAAGCTGGTAACTCGATAATTCCAGCACATAGCAATCGGCCGGTGTTAGTAGTAGATCCAGCGCTGCGGTGCCTATATTGCCCCCTACACCGACGCTTTTACCCTGCGCTCTGATCATTTCACCGAGTAACTTTGTTACCGTGCTTTTGCCGTTCGATCCTGTGATTGCGATGACGGGTTTATCGACAACCTGTGCGAATAGCTCTATGTCTCCGATCACCGATTTTCCAAGATCGGCAGCCCGGGTAATTTCTGCCGTATGGATAGACAAGCCAGGGCTCACCACGAGTACGTCGGCCCAGGCGATCAGCTCCGAATCTAATGCCTGTTTACATATCTCGACCCGTGGGAACTGCTTTTGCAATTGATCCAGGAATGGCGGTATATCCCTGGTATCCTGCAGCCGACACCGGTAACCATGCGCCAGTAGATAGTTAGCAACCGAAAAACCGGTAACGCCGAGACCCACTACCAGGTAGTTCAGGTCTTGGTGATGATGCAGCTGCGGACTCATTGACAGCATCACCGAACCTTCAGACTCGCGAGCCCGACTAGCACCAGTACTACCGTAATAATCCAGAAACGTACAATGATCCTGGGCTCGGGCCAGCCCTTTAACTCATAGTGATGATGCAATGGCGCCATGCGAAACACCCGCCGCCCGGTCAGTTTAAATGATGCTACCTGCACCATCACCGACACCGTCTCGGCGACAAATATTCCCCCCATGATGAATAGCACTATTTCCTGCCGCACTATCACTGCGGTGACACCCAGTGCGGCGCCCAGCGACAGGGCACCGACGTCACCCATGAAGATTTGCGCGGGATAGGTGTTAAACCACAGAAACCCAAGACCGGCACCGACAATGGCCCCGCAAAAAATAACCATTTCCCCCACCCCTGGAACATAGGGGATTCCCAGGTAGCCGGAGAAATTAATATTGCCTGTAACATAGGCGAACACACCAAGCGCCCCACCGACCAGCACGGTCGGTAATATTGCCAACCCATCCAGACCATCAGTCAAATTGACGGCGTTGCTGCTGCCAACGATGACAAAATAAGTCAACACCACATACATCCAGCCCAGATCGATCAAAATATTCTTGATGAATGGCACAATAAGCTGTGTTTCAATCGGAAACTGGGCAGTGTGGAATAAAGCCAGGGCGGCACTCAATCCAATCACCGACTGCCAGAAATACTTGCTTCGTGCAGACAGACCCCCGGAATTGCCATAGACGATCTTCTTATAATCATCGACCCATCCAATGACTCCAAATCCTATGGTTACAAACAGAACCACCCAGACAAATCGTGATGACAGATCACTCCATAATAGCGTGCTGACCACTATTGCAACCAGAATCAGGGTGCCCCCCATGGTCGGTGTACCGGCCTTACTAAAATGACTCTCGGGTCCATCGTCACGCACGCTTTGGCCAATATTATAATTGTTCAGATAGCGGATCAGGCGAGGACCCACGATTAAAGAAATGCTCAATGCAGTGAGCACCCCTAATATACTACGCAGGGTCAAATACTGGAAAACGTTGAAACCACTATGATACTGGGCAAGGAAATGGGATAGCTCATACAGCATGATTTATTTCTCCCGGATCGCGGTGAATCAACAAACACTTAATCAATTTATCCATGCCCACGCTGCGGGAGCCCTTAACCAGTAGATTGACACCCTGGTGTATCTGCCCGAGAATACTTGCAGCCATTTCATCTATTTGCTCAAAGCAGTAGCCATCACTGCCAAATTCATCACTGGCGATACAGCTCATTTCGCCAACACCAAAAAATTTTTCTACACCGTAATTTCTGGCCGTTTGAGCGGCTTTCCTGTGCAACAGTTCGGTCTCGCTGCCAAGCTCCGCCATATCTCCAAGTGCCAGCCAGGCCTTGCCCTTCAGGGAGCACAGGACCCTGATGCCGGCTTCGAGTGAATCGGGGTTGGCGTTGTAACTGTCGTCGATCAGGCGACTGTGCCGGGGTCCCTGCAACATTTGCAGTCGGCCTCTTGCACCGCTGAAACCGGCGAGGTTAAACACCGCCTTTTCAAACTCAACCCCGGCTATAATGGCGATTGTTATGGCCGCCAGCGCATTTCGTGCATTGTGTTCACCCAGGACCCTGAGGCGAACACTCCGGCTATTGCTCGCGTATTTGACTGCAAGTGTTAAACCATCTTCATCCTGGTTCCAGTCTGCGCGCACCTCGGCATCGCTATTCAACCCACAACCGAGGGTGTTTTCAGCAAGGCAGATCGATCGCCAGTACTGGCTCGCAGCCTCATCCTGATTGAAAATCGCCCGGTGTTCCGGCTTGCAATAGGCGTAGAGTTCACCCTTCGCCTCGATGACACCCTGGACCGAGCCAAAACCGGCCAGATGTGCAGCTGCCACGTTATTGACATAGACGATATCCGGTTCAGCTACGCCTGCGAGATGGGCAATTTCGCCCGCGTGATTTGCCCCCAGCTCGACGACCGCAAATCGGTGGTGCCGCGAAAGTTCAAACAGGGTCAGGGGCAGACCGATATCATTATTAAAATTTCCGCGGGTAGCGTGTGCAGGCGCCTGTTTGAGCAGGATCTGAAACAACATGTCCTTTACCGTTGTCTTGCCATTACTACCGGTCAGCGCGATCACCGTTGCCGGACAGCTGTGGCGCCAGGTGTTCGCCAGTCTCGCCATCGCCTGCTTGCAATCCTTAACCACAATTTGCGCTATTTCACAATCAATCTCGGTTTCAACCAGTGCGGCCACAGCACCATTATGATAAGCGCTGGTGATGTAATCATGGCCATCGAAATGCTCGCCCCTGATCGCCACGAACAATCGACCATGACAATCACCACGGCTGTCAATGGTGACACCGTGAAACTGCTGTTCCAGCGACTGGTAGCTGGTCTCACCAAACAATGTCAGAACCTGATGCAGATTCATTTCAATCATGTGGCTGCCTGCATGAATCGTTGCACCACGTGACGGTCACTGAACGGATAACGCTGGTTGCCGACAATCTGTTCCAGTTCGTGTCCTTTGCCGGCAATTACGACCAGGTCATCACTGCCGGCTTCAGTCAGGGCAAACTCGATCGCGGCCTGTCTATTGTGTACCACACAGGCCTTAGCAGGTTCTCTCAGACCTGCCAGTATTTCAGTGACAATATTTTCGGCAGACTCGGTACGCGGATTATCGTCGGTTATAATGATTCGGTCTGCCAGTTCTTCGGCAGCTCGCCCCATAGCTTTGCGTTTTCCCGCATCACGGTCGCCGCCACAGCCAAAAATGCACCAGAGTTGTCCGTGGGTATGTTCACGACTGGCGCTCAGGCAGGCACGCAGGGCTTGCTCAGTATGAGCAAAATCAATTACCGCGGTTGCGGTTTTGGCACTGCCTTTAAATTTCTCCATGCGCCCGGGAATAGGCTGCAGTCCGTTGACCGCCCATTGGACCTGGGCATGCCCCAGTCCCAACGCGATCAGGCTTGAAATGCAGGCCAGAGTATTATCGATATTGAATCGACCCATTAATGCGGTAGGGGCCCGAATTTCACCGATGGGCGTAGCCACCCGCATGTCCAGACCTCGATCTGTGACTTCACAGTGCAGAAGATAAACTTCAGCCCTGGTCGCCGCAGCGGATGCCGATCCGGAATAGCGGATCACAGCCTCGTGTTCCAGTTCCCGCGCCAGACTACGCCCCAGGTCATCGTCAGCGTTTAATACTCTGGCACTCAGCTCAAACTCACGAAACAATCGTGCTTTGGCCGCGGCATAGTGTGCCATATCCTGGTGATAATCGAGGTGGTCACGACCCAGGTTGGTTAATACCGCGATATCAAAATCGCAACCACTGACGCGGTATTGCTCGAGTGCATGCGAAGAGACTTCCATGACGACGTATTCACAGCCTTGCTGGTGAAACTCGTGCAAATAGGTCTGTAGCGTCACGGTATCCGGTGTGGTATGCGTGGTTGGCTTGAGCTGGTTAGCCATGCCGTATCCGAGGGTGCCGATACTCGCCGTGGACTTACCCAGCCGGCATAGTGCCTGCGTGATCAAATGCGTCACACTGGTTTTGCCATCGGTGCCGGTAACCCCTATTATCTTTAAAAACTTGCCCGGTTCTCCATAAAAGCGACTGACAATTTCTCCATTGACTCGATCCAGATCTTTAACTCCGACCCACAGAGCCTGCACCTGCTTGCCAAGCAAGGGTATACGTCGCCGGCAGTATTCATCCTCGGCATCATACAAAATTGCTACCGCACCCGATTTAACTGCATCGATAGCAAAGTCTATTCCGTGTGAATTAATTCCGCTTACGGCAATAAACAATGAGCCTTCACGAACCGCTCGACTGTTACTGGCGATATCTAAAATAGCGATTTCGGGTACCGCCTCGCCGGTCTCAAATCCTCGCAGTAAATCTGCAAGTAGCCGGCCGGCATCCTGTTGTTTGCTCATCATCACGCCCCCGCATCCAGGCCGGTGGATCGCGCCTGCAGAGCCGGCAGATTGTCCGGAGCAATATCAAGTATTCGCAGGGCATTACTCATTACCTCGTGAAACACTGGCGCCGCAACCTGCCCACCGTAATAACCATTTTGTGCAGGTTCGTCAATCACCACTGCCATCACCAGGCGAGGATTACTGACCGGCGCAATTCCGGCAAAAATGGCCATATAGACATCCTGCTCGTAGCCTCCGTCGACGCTCTTTTTGACGGTACCCGTTTTGCCGGCTATTCGATAACCATCGATGGCTGCCTGCTTTGCAGTACCCTCAGGCCCAACGACCTGTTCCAGCATCTCCAATAGCATTTTCGCAGTGCTCGCTTTCATCACGTGGCGTGAGATTTTATTGTCGCGTCTATCCTCAGGCTTTTGTTTGATCAGACTCAGATCGAGTTTCCTGCCGCGATTGGCTATCACCAGGTAGGCCCGGGCCAATTGCGTTATCGATACCGATAAACCGTAACCAAATCCCATGGTAGCGTGATCCAGCGGCTGCCAGACCGAAAAGTGACTGAGATAGCCCGAGGATTCGGCAGGGAATGAAACCCCGGGAGACTCGCCAAAGCCGTAATCACTAAAAGATTGCCATAATTCTTCGCCCTGCAGGGCCTGGGCAATACGAGAAGCACCCACATTACTTGATTTACGCAATATACCGGCGAGGTCCAGCTCTCCATAATTCCTCACATCCTTGACCGGAAAACCACTCACCATAAACCATCCCGGGGTCGTATCGATGCGACTGGTTGCGTTAAATAGACCACGGTCAATTGCCGCGGCCAGGGTAAAAGGCTTAACCGCCGAACCAGGTTCGAACACATCGGTTAAGGCCCGATTACGCCGTTGCGCAGCCATCTTATTCTTTGGTTGATTCGGGTTATAAGATGGCTGATTAACCATCGCCAGAATCTCACCCGTATTCGCATCGAGTAATACAGCGCTAGCAGATTTGGCAGCATGGTATTTCATCACCCGGGCCAGGCTGCGATAGGCGATGTACTGCAAACGCATATCAATACTGGAGATCAGATCTTTACCCGATTGTGCGCGTTTTATCTGCGCTATATTCTCGACAACGGCGCCACGCTGATCGCGAATCACGCGTCGTTTCCCGGGCTGTGCTTTGAGCCAGTCGTCGTATATCAGTTCCAGGCCTTCCTGCCCCTGATCATCAATATTGGTAAACCCCACCAGATGAGACACCACCTCTCCGGCAGGATAATATCGATGATATTCACGTTGCAGGTAGACCCCGTCGGCGATCGCTGCCACCTGGCTTGCGAACTCTGGTTCAAGTTGTCGCTTGAGGTAGACAAATTCCTTGTTAGCCTTTTGCTTGAGTCGTGTTACGGTCTCGCGATAGTCGAGTCCCAGTTTACCGACCACCTGTTTTAACGCGGGTAAGTTTCGAAGTATCTCGGCGGGATTTACCCAGACCGAGTCAACCGGTGTACTGATCGCCAGAGGGGTGCCAAATCGATCGAGTATTGTGCCCCGGTAGGCAGGAGTTTCTATGGTTCGAATCTGTCGCTGTTCGCCCTGACTGTATAAAAACTCCTTTTCCACAATCTGTAAATAAAGCGCACGCGCAACCAGGCTGATCAGCAAAAACAACAGGATGAATAACACAAAATAGTGCCGCCCACCAAAAAATACGGCCTCGCCACTGTTGTTAGTTATCCCGCTCATGGCAATTGCACCAACTGCACATTTTCCGGTAACCGCATTTTCAAGGTTTTACGAGCTCTCGATTCTACGTTGCTATGTGTCGCAAGCGTACTATTCTGCAATTGCAGTCTACTCCATTCGATCATTTCCTGGTCCTGCAGCTTCTGTATATTTCTCAATTCTGCAAATAACAACCGGCTTTCGTGTTTGACATAAATCACGGTCATGGCACTGCTGAGAACCATCGTTAAAAGCAGCGCTAACCAATAAATTCGAGGCATCAGGATATTCTCTCGGCAACGCGCAAAACCGCACTTCTGGCTCTCGGGTTTAGTGAGAGTTCCTGCGCCCCTGCCTTAATCGCCTTACCAATCAGCCGCAAACGGATATTCGACAACAGGTCTTTGTCCCGAACCGGCAGGCCACGGGGTATTTTTGGTCGCGTACTATGGAGTCTGAAAAATCGCTTGACCAGTCGATCTTCGAGCGAGTGAAAACTGATAACCAACAGGCGTCCGCCAATTTTCAGAACTTCAAAAATGGAATCGAGCAGGCGACCAATACAGGTCAGCTCCTGATTGATATGTATACGAATCGCCTGAAAACTTCGTGTCGCGGGATGCTTTTTATGCTTTGCCTGCGGCACACAGCCACTAATTAAATCGGACAGTGTTCGCGTATCTTCGATATCCTGCAACTGCCGGGTTTCGACAATCTTTCGCGCTATTCGACGGGCGAAACGTTCCTCACCCAATTCCCACAGTACAGTCGAAATTTCTTTTTCACCAGCATGGCGCAACCATTCGGCTGCCGATTCGCCCTGCATCGGATTCATGCGCATATCGAGCGGTCCGTTGTTCTGAAAACTAAAACCACGGTTCGCATCGTCTAACTGGGGTGAAGAAACTCCGAGGTCGAGCAAAACGCCATCGACACGATGTTTCATATCCATCTCTGCGAGCATTTGAGCCATGTGCGCAAAGTCATCGTGAAAAATAGTAACCCGTGCATCCTCACCGATAGCAAGCCTGGCTGCGTCGACAGCCTGCGGATCCTTGTCCATTACGATTAGTCGGCCATTATTCCCGAGTTTTTTTAAAATACTGCGTGCATGGCCACCGCGCCCGTAGGTTCCATCGACATAAATTCCATCCGGATTGATGTCCAAATGCCGTATTACCTGATCGAGCATCACCGGCGCATGGCTGAACTCTGCCTGGCTCACAGGCTTAGCTCCGCAAGCGCCTCTGGCATCTCTGCATCGGTCTTACCACCTTGCCATTCACCCATACACTGTGCCCATAGAACTTCATCCCACAGTTCAAACTTTTTACCCTGCCCGATCAAGACGACTTTACGCCCCAATTGCGCATATTCACGCAACGGGTTGGAGAGCAGCACACGGCCATTGGTATCGACCTCTATATCGGTTGCATGACCAATCAGAAAACGCTGAATGCGGCGCGTGGTCGGGTTGAAACTGGGCAGTGCCTCGATCTTTTCTTCGATAATTTCCCACTCGTTAAGCGGGTAAATCAGCAGGCAGGGATGATCGGTATCAATCGTCACCACGAGCTGACTATTGCATATTTCGATCAGGCGCTCGCGATAACGCGCAGGCAGCACAATCCTGCCTTTCGTGTCTAATGACAAATTAGAAACTCCCCGAAATCTGAGCACGCTATAACCCTATTTGTGCCACTATATGACACTTTTACCCACACAAAGACACAATATGGCTTATTTATGCCACAAGTCAAGTAAATTGGCGGCTTTAAATCGGGGTTTTTTCCTAATAACGTCAATAACTTAGCGTAAAAATTTCACAAAATATAAACAAATCGATATAAAACGGCTAGTTAGGCTATCTAGTTAAAGTAAAACCTGAGGTTATGTTGTTTTTTTGGTACTTTTAGCTCGATTATTCCGTCAATTCTGGAGGGTTGTTGGGGCCGGGCATGGCTCGTTGGCCTGAAAAGCCTGTGTGTTCGAAAAATAAAGTCAGCCTGTAAGCCGGGTTCTGTCTAGGATAATCATTCATCTGGACTGAAAGTCACCTTTCAGCCTCAAGCGACCAACCCGAAAACGGCGCGGACTACGCCAATGTTTTCCTATTTGGTCTTGCTCCGAGTGGGGTTTACCATGCCACTTCTGTTACCAGAAGTGCGGTGCGCTCTTACCACACCCTTTCACCCTTACCACGGCATAGCAGCGTAAAACGATGCGAAGCCGGGCGGTTTACTCTCTGTTGCACTGGCCGTAGGCTCGCGCCTCCCAGACGTTATCTGGCACTCTGTCCTGTGGAGCCCGGACTTTCCTCCAGCCTGCTATCAAACGATAGTCGGGCCAGCGATTATCCGGCTGACTTAGCGTGGATGGTAACCGAAACAGTCGATCCGAGTCGATCAATTTATACGCCTGATCGATCGCTTTCTTCAATCAAATAAACTTAAAATCAGCTGCGGCATAAGCAGCCTATGAATATTTGTGATAGGCCAGTTGTTTCAGCAGCGTGAATTTCTCTTCAGTTTGCAAAAATGGCGCAATTGCAGTCATCACTCGCTTGCGATCTTGCGAATAAAACCATTGTGACCAGGCGCTTTCCGTGGTCCATTTGGCAATCACCACGTAGTGGTTTGAGCGTTTCGCATCGATCAGGGATTCACCCGAAATATAGCCGGGCGCATTGGTCATCACATTCAATAACTCCCCGACAGCCTTCTCGTAGTGTGACTCCAGGCCCTCGGCAATTTGACGTTCGATTATTACTTTAATCATAGACTATCGATGTATAGTGTTGAAAAATCAGACCTGGGCAGGAAATGAATGAAATCTAATCCTGCCTGCCCTCGACAGCCTAACCATACCATCATTGGAATACCTGGTGCGGAGGAATTTAACCCCAACAATTAGTGTTAAGCTACCACTGCTAGATATACAATCAGCATATTAAATCCTAATAGCGAGGAAATTCCAAATGAGCTGGCAGCGACAAATATTACGCGTCAACCTGTCCACGGGTGAATGTAAAGTAGAACCATTGAATATGGAATGGGCAGAAGACTATCTCGGTCAGCGTGGACTGGGCAGTAAATACCTGATCGAGGAAATGGACCCGGCCGCGGATGCGCTGTCCGCCGAGAACAAGTTGATTTTTGCAACCGGACCATTGACCGGCACCATGGCTTCGACTGGCGGACGCTATTCAGTAATCACCAAGGGCGCACTGACCAATGCGATTGCCTGTTCTAATTCTGGTGGCAAATTCGGTGCTGAGCTCAAACACGCGGGTTATGATTTACTGATTATTGAGGGCGCATCAGAAAAACCGGTTTATCTGCATATCGAAGATGACCAGGTTGAACTTTGCGATGCCAGCGAAGTCTGGGGCAAGACAGTCTGGCAAACCGAGGCATTACTGCATGCGAAATATGCGGATCCGCTGATGCGCTTCGCGTCGATCGGTCAGGCCGGTGAAAACCTGTGCCGTTACGCCTGTGTCGTCAATGACCTGCATCGCGCTGCCGGGCGATCGGGTGTGGGCGCGGTAATGGGCGCCAAAAAAATTAAGACTATTGCAATACGCGGAACCGTAGGCGTTAAAAGTACCGACCCTGCCGCTTTCTTCAAGATAGTGAACGAAGTCAATGCGCGCATGACCGATCGCGATGGCATGTCGCGTGATGGTACCATCGATATGATCGACGTCACCAATCGATTCGGTAGCCTGCCAACCCGTAACAACCGCGATGTGCAATTCGAAGGTGCCGAAAAAATTAACGCCGAGGCAATGCATACGCCGAATGCCAACGGTCATACCAATCTGGTAACTAATGGCGCCTGTTTTGCCTGCACCATTGGCTGTGGACGTATTAGTAAAATTGACCCCAGCCATTTTTCGGTTAAAGACAAACCCGAGTATCACGGCGCTTCTGGCGGCCTCGAATATGAAACTGCCTATGCGCTAGGCTCAGCCTGCGGTGTAGATGATATCGATGCGGCAACCTATGCCGGGTTTTTATGCAACGAATATGGTATGGACCCGATCTCACTGGGCGGCTCGATCGCCGCGGCGATGGAATTATTCGATATTGGCGCCATCAGCGAGGAAACTACCGGTGGCATTAAACTCGAATTCGGTTCTGCCGAGGCGCTTTGCGCGATAACCGAACTCACCGCAAGAGGCGAAGGTTTCGGCCAGGACGTGGCCCTCGGATCGAAATTACTGACAGAGAAATATGGTCATCCTGACTTATCGATGTCGGTGAAGGGGCAGGAATTTGCCGCCTATGATGGGCGCAGTATGCAGGGTATGGGGCTAGCTTACGCTACCAGCAACCGCGGTGCCTGCCATTTACGCGCCGACCCCTATGGTCACGATTTCGATACCACCGAGATCGAGGGAAAAGCCGCGGTCGTAAAAGACTCTCAGGATGAGGTTTCGTTTATCGATTCCAGTGGATTGTGCCTGTTTCCCGGTGGCTGTGGCTGGACCATGGATGACTACCGTACACTGGTTGCAGCTGCCTGCGATGGCGACTGGAGCGAGCAGCGTATGCATCTTACCGGTGAGCGCATCTGGAATCTCGAACGTCAGTTCAACCTGCGAGCCGGACTCGGCAAAAAGGACGACACCCTGCCCCGGCGTATATTGGAAGAACCAGCTCCATCGGGTACCGGCAAGGGACTGGTCTGTCGGCTCGACGAAATGCTGCCGGAATATTATGCGTTGCGTGGCTGGGACACGGAAGGTGTTCCAAAACCGGAAACTCTGCAGCGCCTGGGGCTGTAACAGACTGCTTTATTAGCGATCGATTGAGATGCAGGTCACGGTTAAACTGTTTGGCGCCCTGCGCCAGTATCTGCCTGCGGGCAGCAGCTTCAATAGCTGCGAGCTAACCACTGCGGAACGACCCATGTTGCACCAGCTACTGCAGATGTTACCGATACCGGATCACAAGGCTTATCTGGTCATCCTCAACGATGAAAAAATTAATGAACAGGAATACGCGTCAACCCAAATAGAAGAAAATGACGAGGTCGTCCTACTCCCCCCAATAAAAGGCGGCTAACCTCCAATCAATACACGGGCTTTCAGGATTGGGTGATTTCAAGGGCTAGCTGGTATAGATAGTTTTTTTTCTTGCCGCTGATTTGGGTTGCCAGTCGGACTGCTTTTTTTAGGGGTAGCTCGGTCAGTAAGAGTTCAAGTAGTTTAATGTCGTGATCGGTGTCTGGTTGTTCATCTTCGCTTTCGGAATTGTCGATCAAAACCACAAATTCACCCTTTGCGAGCGCGGCATCCTGCGCGAACAGTTCTATCAATTCACTCGCTTTTCCACTCAGAAAATTTTCATGCGCCTTGGTTAATTCTTTTGCAACAACGATACGATTTGAAGAAAATATATCGGCTAACTGGTCCAGTAATCGCTTGATACGATGACTC
>JAPUFZ010000399.1 GCA_027293245.1 Gammaproteobacteria bacterium | reverse complement strand
GCTATGAATCTGCGGGCGATCAATCAACCTTGTTTGCCAGCTATTCCCTGAACTTCGTTCCCTTCATGCAACATGCGAGCTGGATTCGGATCGAGCGCAATGATTGATAAAAGAGTAGATTCGGTAGCGCAGGCGGTGGACGGCATTTTTAATGGCGCGACCGTTATGATTGGTGGATTTGGGGAAGCCGGAAGCCCGATCGAACTGATCCATGCGTTAATCGACCTGGGCGCAAAAGACCTGATCGTGGTGAATAATAATAACGGTAGCGGGCATGTGGGTCTGGCGGCGTTGATCGAGAATGAGCAGGTCTCGAAGATGATTTGTTCGTTTCCACGGACAGCGAACTCAACTGTTTTTCCCGATTTGTACCATCGAGGTGATATTGAACTGGAGCTGGTGCCGCAGGGGACTTTAGCGGAACGCATCCGCGCCGGTGGTGCGGGCATCCCGGCCTTTTACACGGCTACCGCGGTTGGTACGCCCCTGGCCGAAGCTAAAGAAGTGCGTAACTTCGATGGTCGTGATTATGTTTTGGAACAGGGTTTAAAAGCTGACTTTGCGCTGGTGAAATGTGCACGCGCCGATCGTTATGGCAATCTGGTCTATAACAAAACCGCGCGTAATTTCGGGCCAATTATGGCGATGGCGGCAAACACCACTATCGTACAGACAGGTGCTCAGGTGGAGGTGGGTGAGATCGATGCGGAAATCATAGTGACTCCGGGGATTTTTGTTGATCGTATCGTCACCGTTGCGAACCCGGTACATGAGTCCAGGCTGGTTAACGATGGCAGGACATATCCATGAGCGCGATTGCATTGGCAGCATCTATCGGCTGGGACCGTGAGCAGATGGCCAGCCGTGCAGCGCTCGATATTCCCGATGGCGCCTATGTCAACCTGGGGATTGGCATCCCTGAAAAAGTGGCCCAGTATGTACCCGAGGGCAGGGAGGTTATTTATCACACGGAGAATGGCTTACTCGGCATGAGTGCCACATTGGAAGCAGGGCAGGAAGATCCAGAGCTTATTAATGCCGGAAAAAAGCAGGTATCGGCTATTCCCGGTGCAGCCTATTTTCATCATGCGGACAGCTTTGCGATGATTCGCGGTGGTCATATAGATATCTGTGTACTGGGCGCGATGCAGGTGTCACAAACCGGTGACCTGGCTAACTGGTCAACCGGTTCGGTTGACGCCATTCCGGCTGTGGGTGGGGCCATGGACCTGGTGGCGGGGGTTAAGACTATTTACATCATTACCCAGCACTGCACCAGGACCGGCGAGCCCAAGCTGGTGGGATCCTGCTCCTTTCCATTGACCGGAAAGGCCGTGGTCAGCCGTATTTTTACCGACCTGGCAGTGATTGATGTTACTCCGCAAGGATTTAAACTAGTGGAACTGGCGCCTGGCGTCGAGCTGGATTATGTACGGCAAAGGACCGGCTGCGAGTTGATAGCAGATGACTGGCAGTAGAGACTAAATAGTAGGGAACGAATAGTAGAGAAAAGACGGGTAATTCCATGCCGCGAGACATTTCAATCAAGCAATCTCCCAGTGCAGCGCTTTACCGGCGTGCCCTGAAGGTTATGCCCGGCGGCTGTAGCCGCAATACGGTACTGCGCAAACCGCACCCGCTTTATGCCGAACGCGGGCAGGGTTGTTATGTGACCGATATTGAAGGCGTGCGGCGCATCGACTTCGCCAATAATATGGCCTCGCTGATTCATGGCCATGCGCATCCAGACGTGGTGTCGGCAGTCACTGAGCAGTTACAAAAAGGCACAGCCTTTACCCTGGCGACGGAGGTAGAAATCGACTACGCCGAGTACCTGTGTAGTCGTAATCCCGGCTTTGAAAAAATCCGCTTTGTCAATTCCGGCACTGAAGCGATCATGAGTTGCCTGAAGGCAGCGCGGGCCTATACTGGGCGCGCTAAAATTGCCAAGGTCGAAGGCGCCTACCATGGGCTATATGATTTTGCCGAAGTCAGCCAGACCTCTAGACCGGCTAACTGGGGAGAGGAAGAAAAACCAGCCAGTGTACCGGTTGCTCATGGCACACCTGCCTCGGCGCTAAAAGAAGTAGTGGTGATTCCATTTAATGATGTTGAACGGGCAATTGCTATTCTGGATCAACATGCCGACGACCTGGCCTGTGTGTTAATTGACCTGTTACCCCATCGTGTTGGCCTGGTGCCTGCCTCCGAAGAATTCGTATTGGCATTACATCAGTGGACCCGGCATAACGGTGCGCTGTTGGTCTATGACGAGGTGATAACATTCCGTTCCAGTTATGGAGGCGCCCAGCAGTGGTACCAGGTCAGGCCTGATCTGACCGCGATGGGTAAAATGATTGGAGGCGGCTTTCCGGTAGGGGCCCTGGCGGGACGCGGGGATGTCATGGATGTCATGGATCCGCTCGCGGATAAAGTACTGTTCCCGCATTCCGGTACTTTTTCAGCCAACCCGATTACGATGACGGCCGGACTTGTCACCATGGGATTGTTTGACCGGGCCGCTGTATCAAAATTGAATAGGTTGGCGGATTACGCCCGCAATCAAATCGAGGAGGCGATCCGTATAACCGGTATTCCTGCCTGTGTCACGGGTGGCGGCTCGATGTTGCGAGTCCATATGAAGCCTGAACCACCGATCAATTATCGCGCGGCTTTCGAAACACCCGAGCAGGCTGCAAGGCTTAAAGTGTTGTTGGACTACCTGTTTGATAACGGTATTATGCTGATCAATACTTGCTCGATCGCACTGTCTACGGTGATGACCGAGAAGGAGGTCGATATCCTCGCGGATGTAATGCTGGGTGGATTTCGTAAAATCAAAGAATTGAAATAATAAAGACCAAATCGCGTATTATCCTGAGGCAAGGAAATGACTGACGTTTTTATTTGTGATGGAATCCGTACGCCCATCGGTCGTTACGGCGGTGCGCTCGCCATGGTGCGTACCGATGATCTGGCCGCTATTCCTCTTAAAGCATTAATGCAGCGCAATCCCGGCGTTGACTGGGCGGCTGTGGATGACTTAATGCTCGGTTGCGCCAATCAGTCAGGCGAGGATAACCGCAACGTCGCACGTATGGCCGGGCTGCTCGCCGGGCTACCGCTGGAAGTACCCGCTAGCACCATTAACCGCTTGTGTGGTTCGGGCATGAATGCGGTTGGCCTCTGCGCTAATACAATCAGGGCCGGTGAGGCCGATTTAATCATTGCCGGTGGCGTCGAAAGTATGTCTCGTGCGCCTTTTGTTATTGGTAAAGCGACTTCGGCATTCGATCGCTCGCCACAAATGTATGACACTACGATGGGATGGAGATTTGTCAACCGGCAACTGGACAAGTTATACGGTACGGAGGCCATGCCAAAGACGGCTGAAAATCTGGCGGTGGATTTTGATATTAGCCGAGAAGACCAGGATCAATTCGCCCTCTGGAGCCAAACTAAAGCGGCTAACGCACAGGCGGATAGGCGCTTTGCTAGTGAAATTGTGCCGGTTAATCTTCCCCAGCGAAAAGGTGATGCCCTGGTCGTTGATCAGGATGAGCATCCACGCGCAACCACCCTGGAAAAACTGGCACAGCTTAAACCCATTTTTGAACAGGGGACTGTAACCGCGGGAAATGCCTCGGGTATTAACGACGGCGCCGCGGCTTTGCTGTTGGCTTCGGAGGATGGGGTAAAACGCCATAACCTGGAGCCGCAGGCGCGCATACTCGGTATGGCGGTAGCTGGTGTTGCGCCACGCATTATGGGAATCGGTCCGGTACCCGCTACGACCAAACTGCTTAAGCGTCTGGGCTTGACCCTGGATGATTTTGACATTCTGGAATTCAATGAAGCGTTTGCAGTCCAGGCGCTGGCCTGTACCCGTCAACTGGGCCTGGCTGATGATGACCCCAGGATTAATCCGCAGGGGGGTGCGATTGCTTTAGGGCATCCGCTTGGCATGAGTGGCGCTCGACTGGTCAATACTGCTGTGCAACAGCTACAGCATACGGGTGCTAAGCGCGCACTCTGTACCATGTGTGTAGGCGTGGGGCAGGGCATCGCGGTTATCCTGGAAAGGGATTAAATGACAAAAAAGGTGGACAATAAAGGTGACGGAGGAATTAAAAGTTAATCCCTCCGGCACCTTTTTCTTTCCTAACTAAATAATACCATGCGCCATCATCGCATCGGCGACTTTGATAAAACCGGCGATATTCGCTCCCTTCAGGTAATTGACGTAGGTATCGCTTTCCCGGCCATACTTTTCACACTGATCGTGAATCTGCAGCATGATGTCCTGCAGCAGTTTTTGCAACTCCGCTTCCTTCCAGGAAATGCGCGCACTGTTTTGGCTCATTTCCAGGCCCGACACTGCGACACCGCCGGCATTGGCCGCCTTGGAGGGTGCAAATAGAATCTTCTGTTCCAGGAACATATCAACGGCGGCCTGTTCGCTGGGCATGTTGGCGCCCTCGGAGACGGCTATACAGCCATTTTTAATCAGTTCAGCCGCATCATCGGCGCTAATCTCATTCTGGGTTGCACAGGGTATTGCGACGTCGCAAGCTACCATCCAGGGGCGTTTGCCTTCATAGTACTGGGCACTCGGAAACTCGTCACAATATTCCGAAATGCGGCCACGCCGAACCGTTTTCAGTTCACAAACCCACGCCAGTTTCTCGGCGTCAATGCCTTCCGGGTCGTGGATGAAACCGGATGAATCGGACAGAGTCACTACTTTGCCACCGAGATGATTGGCCTTTTCGGTTGCATAGGTGGCAACATTGCCGGATCCGGAGATACAAATAGTCTTGCCTTCCAGTGTGCTACCGACCGACTTGATCATGGAATCGAGCATATAAACCGCGCCATAACCGGTCGCTTCGACACGAATCAGACTGCCGCCAAACTCCATACCCTTGCCAGTTAGTACACCGGTGAATTCCTTGGTCAGGCGTTTGTGCTGGCCGAACAGATAACCGATCTCACGGGCGCCGACACCGATATCGCCGGCCGGTATATCCATGTCGGCACCGATATAATGATCCAGTTCGGTCATAAACGACTGACAGAAGCGCATCACCTCGTTATTCGACTTTCCCTTGGGATTGAAATTAGATCCGCCCTTGCCGCCACCCATCGGCAGCCCGGTCAGACTGTTCTTGAAGGTCTGCTCATAGGCAAGAAACTTCAGGATACTTTGCGTTACCGAGGGATGAAACCGCAGCCCACCCTTGTAGGGACCGATGGCATTATTGTTTTGTACTCGCCAGCCACGGTTAACACGAACATTCCCCTGGTCGTCTTCCCAACAGACCCGAAATATAATAATGCGATCCGGTTCCGCCAGGCGTTCCATGATCTGCGCTTCCTGGTACCAGGGCTTGTCTTCGATGTAAGGGAAAATACTGGCGCCGACCTCGTAAACTGCCTGATGAAATTCGGGTTCGCCCGGATTACGTTTTTCAACGCCGTTCTTGAAGCTTTCTAATTTTTCTTGCCAGGACATGACTTTCCTCGTTTTATAGTTAATAGGCAGGCCATATTCCGTGGCTTTTTTACTGCATATTGGTAGTTTTCTTATTTTCCGTCAGGATTTTCGTACCGGAAGTACCGTTATAAGATATGCCTGCCTGGCTTACAACCAGTATCGACACCCTTGTGCCAGAGAATATGCATGCGGTCCTCACCAATAGCATTATTTGTTTGTCCTTATCCAGGTCCTGATTCGGGTCGGTTGAACCAGATTTTCGTTGCCTGAATTTTTCAGGCTGAGTCGTAGCACGACGGGATTCGAACCAGTATAGTCACTTCCCAAGCTGAACCGATTACGAGGGGCCCATGACTCAATACAAGCGATTAATAAGCCTGGCAATTATTCTTGCCTGTGTATTGCTGGCTATTAATTTTGGTCTGAGATCATCCATGGGATTTTTCATGAAACCTATTTCAGAAACCTTTGGTTATGGGCGGGAAATCTTTGCCTTTTCGCTGGCCTTACAAAATCTGTTCTGGGGCCTGTCTCAACCCATAGCGGGTGCTATTGCCGACCGCTATGGATCAGTTAAGGTGATTGTGGGCGGCGCGTTGCTCTATTCATTGGGTCTGTATATCACGGCTAACGCGGGCAGTATCTGGGAGCTGCATACCGGTGCAGGTATTTTGATAGGTATGGGTATCTCAGGTACTGGTTTTGGTGTCGTGTTACCCGCCATGGCACGCATGGTTGCCCCTGAAAGACGGGCTTTCGCATTGGGGCTGGGTACCGCGGCAGGTTCTGCGGGCCAGGTCCTGTTGATTCCTGTGGCCAGAGGTTTTATTGAATCCTATGGCTGGCAGGTGGCGCTTATTATTATGGCTGTTGGCGCTTTGATGATGATTCTACTGGCCCCACCTTTTGCCGGCGATGCGGCCAGCAAACGTAATCCGGACAATGAGCCAAATCAGACTCTTCGGGAAGCATTAAAAGAAGCTTCGGGACATTTCCATTACTGGTTGCTAGTGGCAGGTTTTTTTGTCTGTGGTTTTCAGCTGGCATTTATCACGGTACATATGCCGGCCTATTTATCGGATCAAGGTTTTGATTCTTCGGTTGCCGCCGCCAGTCTTGCATTAATAGGATTGTTCAACATCATAGGCTCACTGGGTTCCGGTTTTCTTTCGGGAATCTATTCCATGAAATGGCTGCTGGTTTATAACTATGCCGGTCGTGCGATCATCCTGGTCCTGTTTTTGGTTTTTCCGATTTCAACCTTTTCCGTTTACGCCTTTTCCATCACGACCGGGTTACTCTGGTTGGCCACTGTGCCCCCCACTTCAGGCTTGGTGGCTCAGATGTTTGGACTGAGATACATGGGTACTCTTTATGGCATCGTTTTTCTGAGTCATCAGATAGGCTCTTTTACCGGTGTCTGGCTGGGGGGGTATTTATTTGATAATACCGGATCGTATGATGTGGTTTGGTGGGCAACGGCAATTATTGCGGCAATTACCGCATTCATTCATATCTTTATAGACGAGCGACCCGTGGCCCGATTGAGACTGAATGCGAGCACTGCCTGAATTAAGTTAATTACAGCTTGATAATTCAGGGTTTTGCCAGCAGGCCACCGTCAACCAGTAATTCGGTACCGGTAATGAATGATGCCTTGTCGGACAATAAAAACAGGCAAGCGTTGGACATATCTTCGACCGTTCCCACTCTTCCCAGCGGTATCGCCTCAGCTGTGGCCAGGCGTGCATCGGGATCGGCTTGCCAGCGCTCCTGCATGGGCGATTCGCTGGGTCCGGGATAAATCACGTTGGAGCGAATATTATCGCTCGCCAACTGGATCGCGAGTGATTTGGAAAACGCCACCACACCGGCTTTGGCGGCCTGGTAGGCATCTTGCGGTGCCAGGTCGCCGCGCAGACATTGGGTGGAGGAAAAATGCACCATCGCACCGCCACCGCGTTTACGCATCTGCGGCACGATGTGCCTCGCCGTGTGCACCATGCTTTTTAAATTGATTGCCATGACCTGGTCCCACACGTCCAGATCCATTTCCAGTGCGGACTTATCCCGGTTAAACCATAGGGCACCCGCAACATTGGCGAGGTAGTCG
>JAPUFZ010000398.1 GCA_027293245.1 Gammaproteobacteria bacterium | reverse complement strand
CCCGTGTGAGCCAGCAAACTAAAGCGCTTAGATTTGACGATATCGATTACTGTCTGCGTCAGTCGTAATTCGGCATCTGGAATAATATCGAAAGATTTTTCCGCGGCTGCTTCGATACTGAGCGGCGATGACAGGTCAAGGAATTCTTCATCCATGCGCGGAGAACTCACCGGCAAAATATACTCCTGGCTTTTCGGCCCCCTGTCATTTTTAAATATAATAACTTCGACATCGTAAAACCGTATTTCCTCTTCGTCGGTGACATTGGCCTGACTAACAGTTGAGAGCAAACCGACTAAGAAGACTAGTAGTAAATAACGATTGATTTTCATATCAGGGAATTGACAGCTCCTGTAATAGCATTTCAGTTTGCTCGAACCTGGGCTCAAGTTCATCACTTCGACAGACAATACGCAAGGTTTGTTTACCATCAAACCGGTATTGGTCTGGACTGGACTGGATCAGCTGAATGATTTTCATCGGATCGATATTTGGATTTGGATTAAAAACAAACTTACCGTTTTGTTCACCCATGTCGATTTTCTCGATTCCCAGTTTCACTGTTAACAGCTTGATCCGGGTAATACGAAATAAATGTTTCAAGGCTTCGGGTAGTAATCCAAATCGGTCTATCAGTTCGATTTGTAACTCGCGTAAAGCCTCGTTACTGGTAGCTGCCGATATTCGTTTATATTCAACCAAACGATTATGAATATCCGCAATATAGGTTTCAGGAATTAACGCCGGCACATGAAAATCAACCTCCGAGGCGCGCATTAGCGGTGTTTCGAAATCCATTGCCACATTCGATTTTAACGACTGTACTGCTCGCTCGAGCAACTCGCTGTAGAGGGTAAAACCAATCTCGGTAATCTGCCCACTTTGTTCATCGCCGAGTAGCTCGCCGGCGCCGCGGATTTCCAGGTCATGCGTCGCCAGGGTAAATCCAACACCCAGATCTTCCAGCGATTCGATCGCCGCTAATCGTTTACGCGCAGCGGCGCTCATCGAACGTTGATGCGGAACAAATAGATAGGCATAGGCCCGGTGATGTGAACGTCCAACCCGTCCGCGGATCTGGTGCAACTGTGCGAGCCCGAGTTTGTCCGCTCGATTGATGAAAATAGTATTCGCGGTTGGCACGTCTATGCCACTTTCGATGATTGTCGTACACACCAGTAAATTACAGCGGTGATGGTAGAAATCGAGCATGACTCGCTCAAGATCCTTTTCTTTCATCTGCCCGTGTACGATACCAATTCGTGCATCAGGCAGCAGCAGCTGCAGCTCACTCGCCGTTCGCTCGATGGTTACAACTTCGTTGTGAAGAAAATAAATTTGTCCGCCGCGCTTCAGCTCGCGCTGGCAGCCCTCGATTATGGTGTCATTATTCCACTGTGAAACGAATGTTTTGATTGCGAGCCGCTGCATCGGTGGTGTTGCGATAATCGACAGGTCACGCATTCCGGAAAGCGACATATTCAGGGTTCTCGGTATCGGCGTCGCGGTCATGGTCAATAAGTCGACCTGGGCTCGCAGGGCTTTGAGTTTTTCCTTGTGGCGAACGCCGAAGCGATGTTCTTCATCGATAATCACCAGGCCAAGATCTTTATATTTTATCTTTTCGGAGAGCAGCTTGTGGGTTCCGATCAATATATCGATTAAACCACTCGCCAGTTGCGAGAGGATTTCGTCGAGTTGTTTCTTACCCGTGAATCGAGTCAGCATGGCAATCCGAATAGGCCAGTCGGCAAACCTGTCGAGGAAATTCTGGTAATGCTGTCGCGCCAGCAAGGTAGTCGGCACCAGTACCGCAACCTGCTTTGCCGAGCTCGCGGCGATAAATGCGGCTCGCATACTCACCTCGGTTTTTCCGAAGCCTACATCGCCGCAAACAATTCGATCCATGGGTCTTGGCGCCTGCATGTCGTCGATCACCGCCTGAATCGAGGTCTCCTGGTCCGGGGTTTCTTCGAATGGAAAATCGCTGACAAAACTCGCGTACTCGTCGAGACACAGATCGTGCCCAAAGCCCCTCAAGGCTTGCCGACGCGCCTGTATCTCGAGTAGTTCAACCGCAATATCGTGTATTTTTTGCTGGGCTTTCTTACGCACCCGTAGCCAGCGATCGCTGCCGAGACGATGCAAGGGTGCATTCTCGTCACTGGCGCCTGCATATCGGCTAATTAAATGCAGCGAGGATACCGGGACATAAAGCTTGTCCTGGTTGGCATATTCGATACATAGAAACTCGGTTTCGATGTTCGACACGGACAGGGTCTTCAGACCCTGATATCGCCCTATGCCATGATCCTCGTGGACTACGGCCGCACCTTCGTGTAAGTCAGCCAGACTTTGTATGGTAGCTTCGGCATCGCGTGTCTTTTTATACTTACGGCGCCTCGCCTGCTTTGCGCGTTCGCCAAATAACTGATGTTCGGCGATAATAGCCAACTTCGCGGTACTCAGCGTCAGACCAGTTTGCAGCGCAGAGGCAATAATAAAGTATCGGCTGGACTGGTTAGAGAGAAAATCTCCCCAGCTATTCACCGGTGTCGGGCGGATACCATAATGCTGCAGAACTTCGGCTAGAAACTCACGACGCCCGGCCGAATCGGCGCTAAACAGAATCTTTTCGAAGGCGGGTTTGCCGATAAAGGCCTGCAGCGCGGCGTCGGGCGCATCGGCCTGATTTTGCAGGGTCAATTGCGGAATCGCCTGGGTGTCACAATTAAGCATCGACTGGTTTTGCTCACTAAACTTGAACGCGCTGAAAAAAATACAGGGGTAGCTTTTCAGATACGCATCCAGTTCACTGGTCTGCAGGAAAAGGTCATCGGGCGGCAGTAGCGGCCGTTCCAGGTTATAACGCCTGCTTTGATAACGCTCTTCGACCTGCTGGCGGAATAGCTCGCTACTTTCGAAGGCCGATTGATCAAATAAAAACTGGCAGTTTTCGGGCAGATAGTCGAACAGGCTGACCAGGCCCTCAAAAAATAGCGGCAGGTAATACTCGACGCCAGGTGAAGACAGGCCCTGGGAGACATCGCTGTACAGCGGGCAGGTATTGGGATCGATATCGAATCTCTCCCTGAAATTTTGTCTGAAGGTCTTAATACCTTCTTCATCGAGCGGAAATTCCTGTGCGGGCAACAGGTTAATCGCATCGAGCTTTACCAGCGAAGTTTGATTTTCGACGTCGAAGCTGCGAATCGACTCCACTTCGTTATCGAAAAATTCGATGCGAAAGGGTGTGCGGCTACCCATTGGAAATAAATCCAGTATCGACCCCCGCACGGCATATTCGCCGTGTTCATTAACCTGTGAAACCGCGCGGTAGCCGTAATGGGATATCTTTTCTCTAAGATCTGCAGGTTCAATGATATCTCCAATTTTTAACGACAGCGAACGAAGCCGAATAAACTCTGGCGGCGTCACCTTCTGCAACAGGGTACTGATTGGCAAAATCAGTAAACCAGCGCCTGCATCTGAAATGCTTGCCAGGCATTTAAGCCGCTCAGAAATAATATCCTGGTGCGGTGAAAACTGATCATAGGGCAGGGTCTCGAGGTCCGGAAAACGGAAGATCTCGGGGATACGATGACTAAAAAACAGGATCTCCTGTTCGACCTGCTCGGCATCGGCCATATCACTGCAGACAATCACGGACAATCCGGCATAGGCGGCTATTTGTTCGGCCAGCAACAAACTCCGGCTACAGCCGTAAAGCTGCCCGATGCGCAGCGGTTGTCCTGGAACTGACTCTGGTAGGTTTAATATTGCTTTGGCCATACTGTGGGAAGGATTTTCGATCAAATCCGGCGATTGTACAGAGTGACTTAGCTGAAACAAGTACTACACTCCATTATCGATGTTTTGATGATTAATTATGGAAACGTCAATAATAGTCACCCTGGAACCGGGATGTCATGCCACGGTCGTTATGGTTATGGTATTTCTGGCACTTTTCCTGTTTGCCAGCGAACGCATTCCACTTGCCACTACCAGCCTGTTGATTCTGGTATTGCTGGCAATGTTATTTGAGCTGGTACCATTTGTCAGACCGGCAGGGCAGCTACGCGCTGCTGATATATTAATCGGATTTGGACATCAGGCTCTGATCACAGTCTGTGCCCTGATGATTGCGGGTCAGGCGCTGATCCGAACCGGTGCGCTGGAGCCGGTAGGGCGGCAACTGGCGCGATGGTGGTCGGTCTGGCCGGTACTGTCCCTGCTCGCCACACTGGTCATAGCCGCCATTCTCAGTGCATTCGTCAACAATACTCCAATCGTTATCCTGCTGTTACCGATCCTCATCAGTGTTTCCCTGAAAACAGACACGCCGGCATCGAATTTACTGATGCCAATGGGATTCGCAACTTCTATTGGTGGTATGGCAACCAGTATCGGGACCTCCACCAATTTGCTCGTGGTAGCAGTCGCCGCAGACCTTGGATTACGCCAGTTCGGCATGTTTGATTTTGCCTTCCCGGCAATGTTGGCCGGCAGCATTGGATTACTGTATCTATGGATAGTGGCGCCACGCATTAGTCCGCTTCGAGAAGCTCGCCTGCCAACCACGTCGCCAAGGCATTTTACCGCTCAGCTACGCATTCACGACGACAGTATTGTGAACCAGAAAAGGCTTTCTGAAGCAATCGAGTTAACCCATGGTGAGCTCGATGTAAAACAGATTTTACGCGGGCCGGAAAATACCCGGCTAATTGCATTGCCCGATCTGTTGCTGCGAAGCGGCGATCGTATCGTGGTCAAAAGCTCACGCGAAACCTTAAAGGAATTTGAAACTTTACTGGGCGCCAGACTGTATTCCGGTGACGAGCCAGTCGATGAAGACCATCCTTTACGCGACTCTACCCAGCAACTAGCCGAAGTCGTCGTGGTACCGGGTTCGCCGCTGGATGGCCGGACCCTGAACAAAACACGGTTTAGCGCTCGATACCAGTTATTGGTACTGGCCCTGTACCGTTCCAACAAGCGAGCCAACCAACCCGGTGTCGAACACACCGAGGAAACCCGTTTGCATTCGGGCGATATCTTACTGGTTCAGGGTTCGGTTCACAGTATCGAACGCTTGAAATCGAGTCGAAATTTACTCGTCCTGGACGCCAAATCGGCATTGCCGATCTCATCAAAGGCACCCATCGCAATGCTAATCATGCTCTACATCATCTGTAGTGCTGCGTTTGGATTTCTGCCGATCGTCGTCAGTGCATTAAGCGGCGTCCTGTTAATGCTGCTAACCGGCTGTCTTAAATGGTATGACGCCACACGAGCCCTGGACCGCTCGGTAATACTAATTATTGCCGCCAGCCTGGCGATGGGAACCGCAATGGTTGAAACCGGTGGTGCTGCCTTTCTGGCGCAGGCTTATGTAGCCGGTACCGAAGGTCTCTCTCCGGTAATCGTTCTCAGCGGACTATTGTTGATGATGGCCATGCTAACCAATGTCGTATCCAACAATGCTGCCGCAGTAATCGGCACTCCTATCGCTATCGGTATCGCCCAGCAGTTAGGTCAACCGCCCGAGCCGTTTGTACTAGCGGTTATCTTCGGCGCCAATATGAGTTTTGCCACACCGATGGCTTACCAGACCAATTTGCTGGTAATGAATGCCGGTAACTATAGCTTTGGTGATTTCGTCCGTGTCGGTCTGCCATTAATCATCATCATGTGGCTCGCTCTCAGTTTTTTACTGCCCTGGCTGTACGGCATGCTTTGAGATAGCGGGCGAACGAAATTTTATCAAGCTCTGCCTTTTGCAGAGTTTCCTTAGTACACTTCGCGATTTGCGGAAAAATGTACCCATGAAAGACAAGTTACTGGTCATGCTTGAATTGCAGGATGCAATGAACAGTCGGGTGAATTCAAACTGGCGCCAGGCTAATAATGAATGGTATCGGGCGATCTGGACCGAATGCGCCGAAATGCTCGATCATTATGGCTGGAAATGGTGGAAACACCAGCAGCCTGATCTCGATCAGGTACGGCTCGAGCTGGTCGATATTCTTCACTTTGCGATGAGCGATTATCTACTACAGGACGGTGATAATGATGAGGTCGCGGCTCGGATACTGGATGAAATGGCCTGTCCCGGTAAGATCGACGACATGCGACAGGCAATCGAGTCGATGGCGCAATCGACGATTGCCGACCAGTCGATGCATTTTTCCGGGTTCGCCAATATCATGCGATTGATCGAGATGGACTTTGACCAGTTGTATCGGATGTACGTCGGTAAAAATGTACTGAACTTTTTTCGCCAGGACCATGGCTACAGGGACGGCAGCTATATCAAAGTATGGCAAGACCGGGAAGATAACGAACACCTGGCCGAACTGCTCGCCAGCCTCGACAGTGACAGTGTTGAATTCAAGGACCAGCTATACCAGGGATTGCACGCGCGTTATCCAGTTACTCCCTCTCCCAACTCTACGGGGTCAGACCTTTAGTTCTGACCCCTTGAAATCGGCCTGGGGTCAGAGCTGAAGATCTGACCCCGAATCTGCCGAAGTCAGGTGAGGGTGATCAACCAAATATCCCTTTGAAAAAGTAAAAGAAGAAGATAGAAAGCAGGGCGCCTGCCGGCAAGGTAATAATCCACGACATAAAAATAGTCCCCACTACGCCGAGATTCAATGCACCTATACCCCGTGCCAGTCCAACACCCAGGACCGCACCCACTAGCGTGTGTGTCGTTGATATCGGCAACCCGGTGCTTGAGGCGATGACAACGGTGGTCGAGGCCGCCAGCCCGCAGGCAAAACCACGGCTCGGTGTTAACTCGGTAATGTTCTGACCCACGGTCGCAATCACTTTTTTACCGTACATCGCCAGTCCAAGCACTATACCCACACCACCGACCAGTAAAACCCAGACCGGCATCGCGGAATTTTGCGTGACCACACCCTCATTGGCAATACTGATAACCGCGGCCATGGGCCCCACCGCGTTGGCGACGTCATTCGAACCGTGGGCAAAGGCGATAGAGCAGGCGGTCACAACCATTAATACGCTAAAAATTTTCTCTACGTTGGCGTAATGGAAGTCCTTATCGTCCAGCGGGTCGATTTTAATGCGGGATATATAAAAGATTCCGCATGCCATGACTACTAAACCAACGACGAATGCGATGCCATAACTCTGTGCTGTGCTAAATTCAAGACCAACATGTTTCAGGCCTTTAAATAGCGTGACCAGTGCAATCATGAACCCCGTTGCGAATATGTAAACTGGTACGTACTTTTTTGCATTCGCGATAGGATTATCGGTGTTCAGGATAAATTTCTGCACACTGCGGAACAGGATAAAAGCCAGTATTCCGGACATAACCGGGGATACCACCCAGCTTATGACAATGGTGCCGACCCTGGCCCACATGACCGCGTCCATGCCTATGCCAACCATGGCAAATCCAACGATAGCACCAACGATGGTATGGGTCGTCGAAACCGGCCAGCCGGCACGTGAGGCAATCACCAACCACAGGCCGGCCGCAATGAGCGAGGCTAACATGCCGTATATCAACAAATCGGGCGATTGCGCCACAGCAGTGCTATCGATAATGCCTTTCCTGATGGTCGAGGTTACCTGCCCGCC
>JAPUFZ010000397.1 GCA_027293245.1 Gammaproteobacteria bacterium | reverse complement strand
AGCGCTAAGGCTATCAATATTAGTCGTTACGCACTACGCGAAATGGCTGTCGCTTTATGGTACAAGATTCGTTATTAGTAAATAATGGTAGCAAGTATGGGAATTGAATTGAAGGTATTCCGCATACAAGTGGTGGTCCTTATTGCGGTATTCCTTGTGGGCACCTCTTTTGCCTCGGGCAAGATGACTACCGAACCCGCTAGCCTGAAGCTGATCGTCTATGGGGCGACTGGTCGGGTTGGCAGTCGTGTGGTCGATGAAGCACTGAATCGAGGGTATCGGGTAATCGCCGTCTCTCGCGATCCTGCCCGTGTGATCCGGAAACACGAAAACCTGTCAGCAATTCAGGGAAATGTCCTTGATCCGGAGAGCGTTGCTGCGTTAGTCAACGGGCAATATGTTGTCATAGTGTCTGTTCGAGGAAGCGTTGATAAATCAAAGGATCCTGAAAAGACGGTTCACCGAGTAGCGGCAGAGGTGGTCGTAGGCGTACTACGCGATATGGGTAAAATTGCTCCGCGCCTGATTTTCGTCGGTGGCGCCGGTTCCCTGGAGGTAAAACCCGGTGTCCTCTATGCAGACAGTATCCCGTGGTTGATGCGTATGACGATGCCTCGAAGCCTGCGCCAGGAAATCGACGGGCATGTTCTTACATTGGAGTACTTGCGTAACGTGGATAAAGTGCGATGGACCTACATCAGCCCGCCGAAAAAATTCGGGCCAGGCAAGCGCACCGGAATATATCGTATTGGCGGTGACCAAATGCTGAAGGACGAGAAGGGTAGAAGCAAAATCTCGATGGAGGATTTCTCGGTAGCATTAATTGATGAGGTTGAAAACGCTCAATTCATCGGAAAGCGCTTTTCGGTTGCCTACTGAGCAATTTGAATTCTTCACGACCTTGTTCCACTTTAAGGCATTGATTGCATTTTCTGATTGCAATGGATCAATCGAATTTAGCCAATATGGCACCTATCAAGCCCGATAAACCCCGGGTGAGGCTGGATTCGACCGGGTATTCGATATGGTTAGCGAAGCATCGCAGGGCTTACTCCAACATATTCGCCAGCAATATCATTTGTGATCAGAGAACCCGTAGATCTTGTTCAGAGGTTTCTTGGCTACGGCTATGAATCGGTGGGTGATTACTCATAATTTCAACAGTATCGGTGGGTGATTACTCATAATTTCAACAGTATCTGGTTCGCGCGGTGTACATATTTCTTTCTCGAAATCATTAGCTTCCATTTACCGCCACCTAATTGATGCCAGAGTACTGCAGCGCGTACCCCGGCCAGCAGCAGCACTCGAATCCTGCCTGCATTGGCGGAGTTGGTAAGATAATTTTGCTCTCCTTTTACCATGATCCGGGGATTAATGGTGCTGATGGTATCCTGGTATAGCCCGTCAATTTTGCTCGCCACGCTGACCCGACTCATCTCAAATTCGGCCGCCTGGGTTTCGATTGTTTGCAAACCTGTCTGAATCACGGTTGCCATTTTTTGGTCGCGTTTGAGCAGTGAGGCAATTTTTAACATCGACAAAACATAGTAAGCCATGTTGTTACCCGAGTCCTGATTCTCACCCCCCAGGTATCGGGTTAATGCTTTTAAACCACGCGAGAGACCCGCGAGGTTGCCAAACACGTCAATAGCGGTCGGGGCATTGAAGGTAAACAAACTATCAAAACTACAGTCGTAGGCGGCCTGATTGAGTTCCCCTTTATAGGCCAGTTGCTCGATCAGAGAAGCCGACTGGAAAATACCTGCCAGCGCCAGGGTCTGATTTTCGATAGCGCTCATAGTTTGTTATACGCAGAGACAATAGTGCCGCCACCCAGACACACCTGCTGCTGGTAAAACACCAGTGCCTGGCCGGGTGTAATCGCACGCTGGGGCTGTTCAAATTCGATCACAGCGGAATTGCCGTCGATGCTGCTAATACGACAGGCCTGGTCCTGCTGTCGATAGCGAATTTTGGCCGTGCAGGAGTAGGGCAGATCTAATACTGTCTGGTTGATCCAGTGTAGATCTTCGATCGTGCAGGCGGAATAATAAAGCTGGGGATGATGGTGCCCCTGGGCGACCACCAGTGTATTCGAAGACAGCTGTTTTTCGACTACATACCAGGGCGCTTCGCTACCCTGCACGGTTCCACCGATACCTAACCCCTGGCGCTGCCCAATCGTGTAATACATTAGACCACTGTGTCGGCCGAGTGCCTCACCATCGGTAGATTCGATAATGCCGGGCTGGGCGGGTATGAAACGCGCCAGAAAATCCTTGAATTTGCGTTCGCCGATAAAACAGATGCCGGTACTGTCCTTTTTGTCGAAAATAGAAAATTTATGCTTTTGCGCCAATTGCCTGACTTCTGGCTTATCCAGCTCGCCAACCGGAAATAGCGCGTGGGATATTTGATGCTGATTCAAAGCATACAAAAAATACGACTGGTCCTTGTTACTGTCACAACCTCTCAATAACTGAACTTCATTATCCCTGGCGGTCGATCGCACATAGTGACCGGTAGCTATGCGACTGGCGCCCAGGGTTTGGGCGTGATCCAGAAAAGCCTTGAATTTGATTTCCTTGTTGCAGATGATATCGGGATTAGGCGTCCGGCCGGACTGGTACTCCTGCAAGAAATATTCGAACACATTATCCCAGTACTCGCTCGAAAAATTGACCGTATGCAGGGGAATGTCAAGACGATCGCAAACTTGCTGGGCATCAGCCAGGTCGACGCTTGCCGAACAGTATTCTTCGGTGTCGTCTTCTTCCCAGTTTTTCATGAACAGGCCCTCGACCTCAAAGCCCTGTTGCTTGAGCAGGAGAGCAGAAACCGAGGAGTCGACACCACCCGACATTCCAACGATTATTTTTTCGGCATGGGAATCGATCATATTATCAAACAAATTTACGGCTGTTCTGGCGGTGATTTTAGTCTGGGTTGTATCGTTGAGGAAAAGATTTTTTCTTTTGCCAGTCCTTTATCGGTTGAATATAAGGTAGCTCTCCATTATCAAGATACCAGGAGTCGACAGCAAATAATTCGTTGGTGGTATTTTCTGAAATGACGGCGGTCCAGTGGGTAGCAAACCAGACGATACGTCTTTTCTTTAAATCGACCTTGTGCCATTGTAAAAGATCGAGTTCTTCGAGGGCAACGAGATACTGGAAGGTATTGGTCGACTCATCGATACAATCCATCTGCTTGATCAGATCGGAACCCGGGGAGTAATTACCCCCCTCGTCGCGCGAGGTACCGGTGATCTGCCCGCTGTAATTCTCCATTAAAGCGATTGCTTTACGGATGGCCTGTTTTTCCCGGTCCTGGTCCATCCCCTGAGAATCAAAAATTTCTATGATGCTGTCCCATTGTTGCGGGCTGTAACGAACCTCCTGGCTTGATTTGCAACGAAAATCAAAGCAGTGAACAAAATAGGGTTCGGCAAATGCTGATCTGGCAATAAAACAGGCTGTGACCAGCAGAATTAACTTCATGATCAGAGGCTCCTTAGGCAAAACTCCGACTGATTACATCGAGGGGGTAAGCTGGATTGTGCATATAGTCCTCAATACATTGTAGTACTAATGGGCTGCGGTGTTGCCCACGACAAAATTTA
>JAPUFZ010000396.1 GCA_027293245.1 Gammaproteobacteria bacterium | reverse complement strand
TGTGGATCACCAACTCGCCAATCGCTGATGTAATGATTGTCTGGGCAAAACTCGAAGGCACTATTCGGGGCTTTATCCTCGAGCGTGGCATGGATGGTCTGACCACTCCAACGATAGAAGGCAAGTTTTCGTTACGGGCCTCGGTCACCGGGGAAATTGTCATGCAAAATGTATTTGTCCCTGACGACAACCTGTTAGGCAGTGTCAAAGGGCTAAAGGGCCCGTTCGGTTGCCTGAATCGCGCGCGTTTTGGTATTGCCTGGGGGGCCATGGGGGCAGCTGAATTTTGCTGGCATGCAGCTCGCCAGTACACGCTGGATAGACATCAGTTCGGACGTCCGCTCGCCGCCACACAATTGATTCAGAAAAAACTGGCCGATATGCAGACTGAAATTACCCTCGGATTACAGGGATGTCTGGCGATGGGTCGTTTGATGGACGCCAATAATTGTCCGGTCGAACTGGTGTCGATGATGAAACGCAACAATAGTGGAAAGGCGCTGGATATTGCCCGGCTTGCGCGTGATATGCATGGTGGCAACGGCGTCTCCGATGAATTTCACGTGATTCGCCATATGATGAACCTGGAAGCGGTTAATACTTACGAGGGCACGCATGATATTCATGCCCTGATTCTCGGACGAGCTCAAACCGGCTTGCAGGCATTTAGTTAATGCCAGGCCCACTAGTCGGTTTCCGCGTTCTCGATCTGAGCCGCATACTGGCCGGCCCCTGGGCGAGTCAGATGCTGGCAGATCTGGGCGCGGAAGTGATCAAAATCGAACGACCGATCAGGCGATCGCCAGTTTTCATCTCGCTCCTGGCATGCAGTACGGCCATTCTTGCTGAACATCCGGTTCCACAGGGCGAGCGGCCGAGTTTGCCAGGATCAATGACAACCTATTTCGGCTTACCGGCACGCCGCCGACGATGACATTGCCGACTTCGCCTTCGGCATGGCATGAAACATATGTGAATAATTTTACTAGATCTCATCGATACACCGCTATGGTATTAACCGGGTTTCCGAAACTTCAGGAAAAAATGGATGAGCCAGACAATTATAACCACCAGATAAACCACCAGGGTCCAGAATATATTTTCATCCAGCCTGGGTTGGGGAACAAAATTTGCCTGTATCACCATTTGCACCAGGTCTATTGCCAGGACCACGTGGACCATTCCCATGACCAACATTTGTTGACGAAAAAATAGTCGCGTTTGCGCAATGCGTTCGGGTGCTAACCAGTATTCCCGGTGGGGTAGTTTAACTCCGAAGTTAGCGCGTTGTTCGGCCCAGCGAGGGACAAAGATGAAAATAATTGCGGTCATCAGCAAAAGCATCAGGTAAAGCGCAAAAAATTCTGTTTTGGTACTCCAGCCATTGGGTTCACCGGTTCCATCAAAATGGGACGCAAGGATTTCGGGCATTTGCGGGTAATAGTAGAATGATTGCAATACGCCAAGTGCTATCAGCGTGATAAACATGTGTGGTAGCCACTTCATATCAGAAATACCGGGCTAGTTGACAGGATTCAAACTGTCGAGCCTTCCGCCGTGGAGGCTGGGAACCAGTTGATCAAAAAAAACCCCGCTGGGTAGCGGGGTTAGATTAAAACAAAAGCATCTCAATTATTGATAGTCGAAAGATTTGCGTTCCAGTACCGAACCATCCTCGTTAAGAACCTTGACTGTCCAGGTTCCGGTCCAGTCTGGGAGCAGAGTTTTACTGGTCCATATACGCCAGCGGTCACCACCGATTTCGAATGATTTCTCGAACATCACCTTGTCGTCAAACATCCATTGGTGAGTCACTGTTTCGCCAGTCATGCCTGTCAACTCAGTGAAAAAAGAAATTGCGTTATACGAATCTGCGCTGATACTATCGACCATGATTACGGGTTCCCTGTTATCGATGCCAATAGTAAACACGGCACGGCTGACTGTGCCTGCAAACGCATTGCTGCCGATACATAATGTCAGTGTAAGTAGTGCAAATTTAACAATGTAGTGCATAATTACTCTCCCGGATTGATGCGATGGCAAACTACATCAATAGCTTGTCTACACCACAAGTATAGGCGCTGTTTTTCAGTATAGGCACTGTTTTTCGCCGTGCGGTTATTTTTGCTGTCATTTTTAAGCTTTTGCTGCGACCAGCATGCTTATCATTGCTTTTGAACTGAGTGATAAAGTTCGTTTTTGACGAGTCACAATCCCCAGTGAGCGCCTGATATCGAACCCGCTCAGTGGTTTACCAACCAGCGTATGATCCAGCATGCTAATCGGCAGCATACTCCATCCAAGATTGGCAGATACCATCACCTTAATGGTCTCGAGGTAGTTAGTTTCAAGGATGATCTTCATCGATTCCTTATTGGTAGCAAAATAGCGGTTAATAATCCTGCGCGTAAAGGTGCCGCTGGAGGGCAGGATGGCCGGGTAATCGAGTAACTGTTCGCTATCGATTAATGCTTCCCCGGCCAGGGGATGATCGAGAGCGAGTACAATCTGTAATACGTCGATCCAGATGGGTTCCAGCCTTAGCCTGTCGTCCGGGCTTTCGGGCAGGGTGACGATTGCGAGTTCGAGTTCATTGTTGGCGATTGCCACACAGGCGTCTTCGGAATCCATGAAATGTAAATCGAGGTCGACCTTGGGGTATTTAATTTTGAAATCACGCAATACCTGAGGCAACCGATGCAGACCGATATGATGGCTGGTGGCCAGGCTCAATCTGCCCGAAGGTTTGTCGTGTTCACGCGCAAGGCCTGCCCGGTAAGTCTTTAATTCAAGCAAAATACGCTCGGCGTGCGGTAACAGGGCCTGGCCGCTCGGTGTTAATATGCTTTTTTTGCCGATGCGATCGAAAAGTACAGTATTCATGTTGTCTTCGAGTTGGCGAATCCTTTTACTCACCGCGGGCTGGGTGATGTGCAGACGCTCAGCCGCAAGCGAAAACGACTGCAGTTCGGATACCGCCAGGAAAGCATTGATTTGTGATATATGCATAAGCAAACCTCCAGGGACTCGATCGCGTATAGTTTTCATTGTATTCCATTTGGTTATTAAAATAATGAAAAATATGAATTTGAGTTATTTGCTGATCCGGCATAGAATTTTCGCTACCGAGTGGACCAGGCTGTTGGTGGATCGCTGCCGGATTAACGGCGAGTTGAATTAACGGCGCGTGGATTAAAACAGGGCAGGAGATATGGCTGCACAAACTCTATACGACAAAATTTGGGCGATGCACGAGGTGCGGCGCGATGACGATGGTACCAGGCTTTTGTATATCGACCGACACCTGGTACACGAAGTGACTTCGCCGCAGGCATTCGAAGGACTGGCGAAAGCCAATCGACCAATCTGGCGCAAGCAATCGATTGTTGCGGTGCCCGACCACAATGTACCGACCATCGGCCTGGAACAGGGTATCACCGATCCGGTTTCGAGATTACAGGTAGAAACACTCGATCAAAACTGTGATAAATACGCGCTGGTTGAATTCAAAATGGGTGATGTCCGACAGGGCATAGTCCATATAATTGGACCCGAGCAGGGTGCGACGCTACCCGGCATGACAGTCGTCTGTGGAGATTCCCACACTTCCACGCATGGTGCCTTTGCCGCGCTTGCCTTTGGCATCGGTACTTCCGAGGTCGAACATGTGCTCGCAACTCAATGCCTGATCCAGAAAAAATCGAAGAATATGCGAGTCACCATTGATGGGGCTGTTGCCGAGGGCATCACCGCCAAGGATATAGTGCTGAAAATTATTGGTGAGATTGGAATTGCGGGCGGCACTGGCCACACGATCGAATTTGCCGGTGAAGCGATCACCAGTTTGTCGATGGAAGGACGTATGACGGTTTGCAATATGACCATCGAAGCCGGTGCTCGTGCAGGCCTGATCGCCTGCGACCAGACCACGATTGACTATATCGAAGGACGTCCGTTTGCGCCGAGCGGTGAAAACTGGAACAAGGCGCTGGATTACTGGCAATCATTGCATTCGGATGACGAAGCCGTATTCGACCGGGAAATCCATATCGATGGAACTTCCATCGAACCGCAGGTTACCTGGGGTACTTCACCGGAAATGGTCATTGCCATTGGCGATGTTATTCCTGATCCGGCCGCAGAGGCCGATGCTGTCAAGGCCGGTGGCATGCAAAATGCTCTCGATTACATGGGCCTGAAAGCGAACACGGCCTGCGACCAGATTTCCCTGGACAAGATATTTATCGGTTCATGCACTAATTCACGTATAGAGGATTTACGCGCGGCAGCCCGGGTGGTCAAAGGACGCAAGGTAGCGAACACCATTAAACTGGCGATGGTAGTACCAGGTTCCGGGCTGGTGAAACAGCAGGCCGAGTCCGAGGGACTGGACAAGATATTTATCGAAGCGGGTTTCGAGTGGCGCGAACCGGGTTGTTCGATGTGCCTGGCGATGAATGATGACCGACTCGAGCCGGGTGAACGTTGTGCATCGACCTCAAATCGTAATTTTGAAGGCAGGCAGGGGAAGGGTGGGCGTACCCACCTGGTATCGCCTGCGATGGCGGCGGCGGCGGCGGTATTTGGCCATTTTGTCGACGTTCGTGAATTGAATTGAGGTGAACCATGGAAAAATTTACCCCGTTTAGAGGCATAGTTGCCGGTATCGATCGCCCTAATATAGACACTGACGCGATCATCCCAAAGCAATATTTGAAGTCGATCAAGCGTTCTGGTTTCGGCGTCAATTTGTTTGACGACTGGCGTTATCTCGATCCCGGTCATCCCGGCGTCGATAATGCCCAGCGTCGTCTGAATCCTGAATTTGTGCTCAACAGATCTCCTTTCCGACACGCACAGATACTGTTGGCACGGCGAAATTTTGCCTGTGGCTCATCGCGTGAACACGCGGTCTGGGCGTTGATGGATTTTGGTTTCAGGGTAGTGATTGCGCCCAGTTTTGCCGATATATTTTACAACAACAGTTTTAAAAATGGGTTGCTGCCCATTGCGCTGGGTGAAGTACTGGTCGACCAGTTATTTGCCGAACTCGAGCAACAGCAGGATTACCAGTTAGGCATAGATCTTGAAAAGCAGGTGGTGTCCAATGCTGCCGGCATTGAAATGCCATTCGAGATTGAGGAATTCCGCAAGTACTGTCTGCAAAATGGTCTGGATGATATCGGTCTGACCATGCAGCATACCGACGCGATCAGGAGCTTCGAGCAACAATATTACGAAAAACTACCCTGGTTAGTCCAGTGAGTAGAAAAATAGCAATATTGCCGGGCGATGGTATCGGTCTGGAGATCATTGCCGAGGCCGAGAAAATGCTGCAATGTCTGCAGCATGACTTTGGACTCGACGTTGAAACAGAAACCGCCGCCATTGGCGGTGCCGGGTTTGATCAGTTTGGGCATCCATTGCCGGAATCAACCCTGGCGCTATGCCGGCAATCCGATGCCATCCTGTTCGGTTCGATTGGCGGTCCTCAGTACGATTCACTGGATCGTGAACTGAGACCTGAGCGCGGGTTGCTGGGCTTGCGATCGTCGCTAGAGCTATTTTCAAACCTGCGACCGGCGATGCTCTACCCGCAGCTTGCGAGTGCTTCGAGCCTGAAGCCCGAAATCGTATCCGGGCTCGATATCATGATTGTACGCGAGTTAACCGGCGGCATTTATTTTGGCCAGCCGCGCGGTATTCGGGATCTGGAAAACGGCGAGCGGCAGGGTTTCAATACCCTGGTGTATGCGGAACATGAAATCGAACGTATCGCTCGCTCGGCTTTCGATATTGCGATGCTGCGTAACCGTAAACTGTGTTCGGTTGACAAGGCAAACGTGCTCGAAGTATCGGAATTATGGCGCGAGGTCGTTACTGCTGTAGGCAGAGACTATGCCGATGTCGAGCTGTCGCATATGTACGTCGACAATGCTGCGATGCAGTTAGTGCGGGCGCCCAAACAATTCGATGTCATGGTAACCGGCAATATGTTTGGTGATATTTTGTCCGATACCGCAGCGATGCTGACCGGTTCGATCGGCATGTTACCGTCAGCCTCGTTAGACAAAAATGGCAAAGGCATGTACGAACCGATTCACGGCTCGGCACCGGATATTGCCGGCAAGAGTATTGCCAATCCGTTGGCCACGCTGTTATCCGTGGCGATGATGCTGCGCTATAGCCTGGCACAGCCCGAACTGGCAAATATGATCGATACCGCAGTGGGGAATGTTTTAAACCAGGGATTTCGAACCGCCGATATAGCGGCTGGCGGAAATGCGGTGAGTACCGTGGAAATGGGGGATGCCGTGGTGGCTGCGCTTCGGGCCCAGATTTAATCAGAGGCTCACCGGGAAATGGATAGTTTCAGGGTTGAGATAAATTGTTGCGAGAATCAGAAATAATGAAACGAGTAGGATTTATTGGATGGCGCGGCATGGTGGGCTCGGTGTTAAGGCAGCGCATGCGAGAACAAAATGATTTTGCCAATATCGACGAACCCGTGTTTTTCACCACATCTCAGACTGGCCAGCAGGGGCCGGAGATTGGTAAGGAAATTCCACCACTGCTGGATGCAAGCGACCTGGATGAACTGAAATCTATGGATATTATTGTCACCTGTCAGGGTGGCGATTACACCAGTCGGATTTATGCTGATTTGCGTGCCAGTGGCTGGCAAGGATACTGGATCGATGCCGCCTCGACCCTGCGCATGGCGGACCAAAGCGTGATTGTGCTCGATCCGGTCAACCGCCCGGTCATCGATAGGGCACTGGCTTCAGGCAAGAAAGATTTCATTGGCGGCAATTGCACGGTGAGCCTGATGATGCTTGCCATGAGTGGATTGTTTGAGTATGACATGGTCGAATGGATGAGTGTGATGACCTATCAGGCAGCCTCGGGTGGCGGCGCCAGGCATATGCGCGAACTGCTTAGCCAAATGGGCAGCATACACGCCAGTGTCGAAGCACTACTGCAAGACCCGGGGTCTGCAATTTTGGAGATCGATCATTTGGTCAGCGAGCAACTACGCTCGCAGGCATTGCCCACCGATCAGTTTGGCGTGGCACTGGCCGGCAGTCTTATTCCCTGGATAGACGCGCAACTGGAGAACGGCCAAAGCAAGGAAGAATGGAAAGCAGGCGCCGAGGCAAACAAGATTTTGGGTAATGCCGGTGCGCCGATCGCAATAGACGGCATCTGCGTACGCATCGGTGCGATGCGGTGCCATTCGCAGGCTCTGACTATCAAGTTGAAACGCGATCTGCCGCTGGATGAGATAGAGCAGATGCTGGCCGAGTCCAACGACTGGGTTAAGGTATTGCCTAACGATCGAGAAATCTCGACGCGGGAACTCAGTCCGGCGGTGGTTACCGGTAGCCTCGATATACCGGTAGGCAGGCTACGGAAAATGAACATGGGCAATGAATATCTGGCCGCATTTACCGTTGGTGATCAGTTACTCTGGGGTGCCGCTGAACCCTTGCGCCGAATGTTGAATATTGTACTGGAACAGTAAATCATGCCAACATCGTGGGATAATTTATTGAATTATAAAGAGTTTGATCTATATGGATCCGCCCTGGTGCAATATGCGGGCTAGCTTAGCTGCTGAGGTTAATTTGCAAGCCTGCTAATCGATATTCAGGCGTATCGATAATGCTAATTTAAAATGGGTTGTTTTTGGCCACATTTCTTAGTGTAATCAATCGTATAGCTGTGTTATCAGTCAGCTCGAACAAGCCCTTAACGGCCCGAATACAGTCCCATTCCGGATGATCGCAGACTCCCTGGGTCATGGATTGTCAAATAATTACGTGATTGTTTCAGATATTTTGCTAAAATCTTTTTTATAATCTATAGTTACCTGTACTTATGAAAGTGCTTTCTTTAAAGTAAATTCTCTATACTGTAGCATAGGTGCATGGATTTTCTGCACTTTTAATAAGAATGTGATGGAGAGTATTGGAGACTAAACGTGCGTAAATTTGGACTTTTTATTAGCTTTTGGTTGGCAAGTATCTTACTGCCGACCAATAGTCTTGCGTTAGGTCTAGGCGAAATTGAAGTCGATTCGTTTCTGAACCAGCCGTTGGATGCGAAAATTGAAGTTATCTCTGCACGCCCCGGTGAGGTAGACGACCTGCTGGTTACACTGGCTTCCCGGGATGCATTTACGCGGGCCGGTTTATCCCGCCCACGCGGTCTTTCAGAATTACGATTTAAAGTATTAATAAATGAAGAAGATGGCACCGCAGTTGTGCTGGTTACTACCAAAAAAGCAGTAAAAGAACCATTTCTCAACTTTCTGGTTGAAGCCGACTGGGCCAAAGGTCGGGTATTAAGAGAATTCACCGTGTTACTCGATCCGCCGTTTTATGCGGATACTCCTGCCCCTGCCGCAACCAGCAGACAAACCCCGGCACCCCCAGAAGCTCCGTCTGTAGACGTCATTACAAACGGTGAAGCGAACGCCAGTCCAAGTATCACCCCGGAAGCTTCGAGTTCATCTACCGCGACCGTTGCTGCAGCATCGGACACATCTTCGAGCGCCGATGTCCCTGCCGCGACGTCATCTTCTGCAAGTATGCAACAGTCGACGACAGAGCAGCAAACGACGACAGAACCAATCGCAGTATCCGGGGAGCCCGAAAGTAGCTCCGCAAGCGAAGCAGTAGAATTTATCGCCGACGAATCAGATAGCATAATTGTCGGCGATCTGGAGGTTTTTAAAGGCGATACCTTGTGGAGTATCGCCACCCAGTTCAAGGATTCCGAACACAGCATGAGCCAGGTGATGCTGGCAATACAGCGATTAAACCCAGAATCATTTGGCGATACCAATATTAATTTTTTGCTGGCCGGTACCGTATTACGCGCACCCACAGCAGAGCAACTCGACCGAATCAGCGAAGCCGAGGCCCTTGCCGAAGTGCTCGAGCAAAATGGCCTGTGGGATGGATACGTTGAGTATTTAAGCGAGACAACGCTAGTCTCTATGGCTGGTGATGGTGGAGAAACCGGAGCTGATGACGCTAGTGCTGAACAGCAAAGTAATCTGAGCTTGCTGGCGCCCGGTGAAGGCGAGACCGATACCACCGGTACCCAGGGTGATGGCGAAGATACCAGTGAGTTGAGCAGACAGCTTGCTTTCGCAGAAGAAGAGCTTGATGCGGCGCGAATCGAAAATGCCGATCTGGAATCCAGAATTGCCGAACTCGAAGCCACCCTGAGCAAGGTTCAGGAATTACAAAAGATGGTCGAGATTGAAGACGACAGTCTGGCCCAGCTGCAGGCTGACCAGGCCGCTGAAGCAGCGGCACTAGAGGCTGAAAAAATCGAGGCGGAATCGGTCGAGACAGCAGTGACGGAAGAAGTATCTGCGCCTGCTGAAATCCTGACAGAAGAGACTACCGATACTCTAATTGAAGAAATGATTGCGGTCGATGAAGAAGCGTTACTCGAGGATCTACTTGCCGAGGCGCCAGCGATCGAAGTTGTCGAGGAAACAACCAGCGTTGCCCCGCCTGCTCCCGTAATCGTGGTCGAATCGGCTCAGGAACCAGATTCAATGCTGGATGGCATTATACCATCAGCAGTTACTGATATTTTTTCATCTATCGGCAGTATTCTGCTAAATCCGATTTTACTCGCTGGACTGGCTGGCATCCTGCTATTGGTGGGTGGTCTGGTGGTGTACAAACGGTGGAAAAGTGGCCGAGAATTCGTTGATATAGGCGCCAGTGATGCGGGTGATGAGGTGACAGACGCTGATGGTACAGCAATCGACGACGACGTAGAATTGACGCCTATTCATATAGCTGGGGAAGAGGAGGATGATCAGACTGCTATCATCATGCCGACCTCCGAAGAGCCCGACAAAGCCGAGGCAAT
>JAPUFZ010000395.1 GCA_027293245.1 Gammaproteobacteria bacterium | reverse complement strand
GGTTTAGCTGGCATAACTCTATAGGATAGTTGGATTATTTGGTGCCGTGTAGCACAGGGATGTGCCGATCCGGCGCACCGGAGGGTGGCGCGCCTGGAGAGATTCGAACTCCCGACCGCTCGGTTCGTAGCCGAGTACTCTATCCAACTGAGCTACAGGCGCATTGTGAAGGCGCGATTCTACGGATTATGCTGCGAGTTTTCCAGTCAATTTTAGGCTTTATTGAGATATTCTCTTTGCGCGTGCGCGCCGACATTACAAAAAATCTCGTAGGCGATGGTTTCTGAACAATCGGCGATATCATTGGCTTGCGGAGATTCTCCAAAGAGGATGACTTCATCGTCGACATTGGTGGATTCGAGTGCGCTGACATCGACAGTTATCATGTCCATCGATATGCGCCCGACGATATTACACAGCTGTGCGTTAATTAAAACCTGCGCTGTATCGATCTTGTGGCGCGGGTATCCGTCTGCATAACCCGCTGCAATCACGGCGATGGTCATATCTTTGTTACAGGTATAGGTATTGCCATAACCGATCAAATCGCCCTTGCGGTGCTGGTTAACCGCTAGTACCGAGGTTTTCATTTGCATCGCTGGTTTCAGGCCTGGCGGGTTTTTATTTCGATTGGACAGTGGATTAATACCATACATGGCTATCCCCGCCCGCACCCAGGCTTTGTGCGTACTGGGCCAGGCCAGAATGCCCGCTGAATTGGCGATAGCCCACTCGTAATCGTCTAGTTGAAGCGCCTTTACCGCATCGATTTGCCGGCTGGTAAAAGGGTTTTCGACATCATCGGCGATAGCCAGATGGGTCATTAACCGCACTTGTCCCAATGTCTTTGCCTGGTTGAGTTGTTCGATCACGGCGGCTACAGTTTCCAGTGCATAGCCCAACCGTCCCATGCCTGTATCAATCTTGACCCAGACCTGTAAGCCACTGAGATGTGGATTGTTTTTTAGAAGATCGAGGTGGGTTTGATGATGAATCACCGGATCGAGCTGGTTGTCGATGCAGTCCTGCAACTCCTGGGCACGCAAGAAGCTACCCAAAACCAGGATTTTCTGTTTGATCCCGGCCTTTCTCAATGCCACCGCTTCGCCGGTAGTGGCTACCGCGAAAGCATCGGCCCGGGGTAGCGCTTTAGCCACTTCAATCGCACCATGACCGTAGGCGTCGGCCTTGATGACCGCGATCAGGCGATTGTTGCCCGAGGTTTCCTTTAGTAAGCGATAATTGTGACGAATGGCTTCGAGATCAATGCTGATCCGTGCATGGCGATTAACTCCATGACTATCCAAACTGTCCCCCGTAGTCATCGTGCGCAAGATTTTCGAAACGGGTGTACTGGCCCAGGAACGACAGGCGTACCGAGCCGATGGGGCCATTGCGTTGCTTGCGTATGATGATTTCTGCGGTTCCCTTGTCCGGGCTGTCAGGGTTATAGACTTCGTCTCGATAAATAAACAGGATGACGTCCGCATCTTGCTCGATACTGCCCGATTCACGCAGGTCTGACATGACCGGGCGCTTATCCGGGCGCTGCTCTACACTTCGATTCAACTGCGATAGCGCGACTATCGGTACTTGCAATTCCTTCGCCAGCGCTTTCAGCGACCTCGAGATTTCAGAAATTTCGGTTGCCCTGTTTTCAGTCGTACCGCCAACCTGCATGAGTTGCAGATAGTCGACGATTACCAGGTCGAGTCCATGCTCTCGTTTCAGGCGCCGTGTGCGTGCGCGTAGTTCGGTTGGGTTCAAGGCCGCCGTATCATCGATAAACAGCTTCGCCTTCGATAACATATTGACCGATGAGATGAGCCTCGGCCAGTCATGGTCATCCAGTTTACCGGTGCGTAGATTGTGCGAATCGATTCGACCCAGAGACGACATCATGCGTAATGCCAGTTGCTCCCCAGGCATCTCCATACTGAATACGGCAACTGAATGATCGTTATTGAGGGCGGCATGTTCGGCCAGGTTCATTGCAAAACTGGTCTTTCCCATCGACGGACGGCCGGCGACGATAATCAGGTCGGATTTTTGTAACCCAGAGGTTTTTTCGTCAAATTTGGTGAAGCCGGTTGCGATGCCAGTGAGTGCGGTATCACTTCGATACATCTCTTCGACGCGTTTAACGGCCCGACCGAGTAATTCATTGATCGCTTCAAATCCCTGCCGGTTACCGGCACCTTGCTCGGCAATGAGGAAGACTTTTCGTTCAGCCTCGTCAATCAGTTCCTTGCTGGGTCTGCCATCGGAGTGGTAGGCACTGGCCGAGATTTCGTTGCCGACCTGAATCAGGCTTCTCAACACCGAATATTCGCGCACAATGTTGGCATAGGCCTTGATATTGACCGCGGTTGGGGTGTCATTCGCGAGTATGCTCAAATAAGCCAGGCCACCGATGGAATCGAGGTCTCCCCTGGCGCCGATCCATTCGGATACGGTGACGATATCATAGGGTTGCCCGTCCTCGGCGAGGGCACTGATCGCACGCAGTATGAGTGCATGATCGTGTCGATAGAAATCCTGTTCGTTGATAATATCGGCGATTTCATCCCATGCACGGTTGTCTAGCATGAGACCACCGATTACCGATTGTTCGGCTTCGAGCGAGTGTGGCGGTACTTTCAGGTCTTCTACACGCTGGCTGAGTTCTGCCACGCGGGTGGTTATTTCAGACATATCGACTCGGGGGATTTATCGTCATGGGCCGATCATAATAATATGTTTGGAGCAAGATAGGTATGTACTTCATCATGAAAAAGGCTGTCATGATTAGACAGCCTTGATTTGATACGATTCCTGCCGGCAAATAGCAGAAAATTTACTATTTAAAATTATTCTTCAGCAACGATAGAGATTGTCACCGAAGTGTCGACATCGGTGAGGAGATGGATATCGATCTGGTGCTCACCGGTAGTTCGTATCGCGCCATCGGGCATCCGTATTTCGCGTTTTTCAACCACTGCACCGGCCGCAGAAATGGCGTCAACAATGTCTACCAGGCCAATCGAACCAAATAACTTGCCTTCGGACCCTACCTTCGCTGTTAACTCCAACGTACCCAGGGCTTCAATCGCCTTCTGTCGCAGATGGGCTTCATTCATTGTATCCGTCGCTGCCTTTTCAAGTTCCACACGACGCGCCTCGAATTCAGCCAGATTAGCGGCTGTGGCCATCTTGGCCTTGCCATGCGGGACTAGATAGTTGCGTGCGAATCCCGATTTCACTGAAACTTTATCGCCCAGTGAACCCAGATTTTCAATATTTTCCAAAAGAATAACTTCCATCGGATTTCCTCTTTTCAATTAGGTTGACTCGATATTTCGATTCTTACGAAATACCAACCAGTTATCAATTACTCCTACGATCGAGGTGAGTGCCACGACCTGTGGAAATAACAACAGCAATGCATAGAAAAATCCTATCATCCATGCCCTGTATTTACTTCTGACTGCCCGGCTGTGAACTACCGCCACACCCTGGTACAAAAAAGCAGCCATCACGATTAAAGCCATGCTGCTAATCCAGTCCTGATTTAACCAGAAGCTCAAAATGAGCACTGCTACTGCGAATATCGCAGCCGGTTTTCCCAGCGCGATAGCCCGGAACTCCTGGTTGTACCCGTCTGATCCCGCTACCCTGGCCTGTAACCAGCGTGATAAATGCAGGATCGATACAAATAGCAGGTACATGGCCGGAACCATCAGTAAAACCATCCAGTGAACGAATAACTGGATATTGTCCCGCACAACCACACTGCTATAAGCCGGATTCCCCTGCAATTGCTCCATCGACAGTTGAATCACTGTTAACCATTCGGCTTCGAGATCGGGCACAGCGTAAAACTGTATCCCGGCAACGCCTGTCGCCAGTGCCGCACCTGCCAGTATCATCATTGCCAGTGATTTGGTGCTTTTCAGCGTATGTGCCAAAATCACTATCGGCAACCACTGCGCCAGCGCGATCGAAATGCCCAATGACGGCGCTTTCAGTACGATCCAGGTCACCAGTGTAATACCCAAAATCGATACGATAATGGCCTTCAAACCCGAGATCGTACCCTGGGTCAGAATAATTAAACCAACCAGTGCACCCGACATCACGATCAATACGGTGGTGACCAGCGCGCTGATGAATGTCGTTCCGGCAACCAGCGGGAAAAAAACCGCGACTATTGCCAGAATACCGACCACTGTAGCGGCTTGGTACTGTCCTTTTAAAGCATATTTTGCGAGTGTCAACATCGTGACAACTCCCCTGGTTTATCTAAACTTATAACTTATTTCAGCTTGTGCTGATCGGTATACGGCAACAATGACAAAAAACGAGCGCGCTTGATAGCGGTCGCCAGTTGACGCTGGTACCTGGCCTTGGTACCCGTAACACGACTGGGAACAATCTTGCCGGTTTCGGTTATATATTCTTTCAGGGTCTCCAGATCTTTGTAATCAATCTGAACGGTACCCTCGGCAGTAAATTTGCAAAAACGTTTACGACGGAAATAACGTGACATGACTATTGAACTCCTTCGTCAACGGTTTTAGTAGCAATGTCAGTTTCAGCATCAGCAACTACATTGACATCGCTATCGGTTTCTGACTCGGCCCCGGCTCCTGTAGCAGGCCTGGCTTCAGCGCTGGTCTCTGACCTGGTCTCAGTTCTTGCCGCTGGTTTGCGATCCACTGTTTTGGCTGATTCTTCGCGTTCGACTTCTACCATCATCGCCGATTTTTCGGTAACTGCCGACTTACAGCTTAGCGTCAAATGGCGCAGCACCGCATCGTTGAACCGGAAAGCGCTTTCAATTTCGTTTAGGATTTCCTGCGAACACTCGATATTGATCAACACATAGTGTGCTTTATGAATTTTCTTGATAGGAAACTCAAGCTGGCGACGACCCCAGTCTTCCTCGCGGTGCACGACACCACCGGAATTTTCGATCATGCTGCGATAACGCTCGGTCATCGCAGGCACCTGCTCACTCTGGTCAGGGTGGACCAGAAACACGATTTCATAATGCCTCATACTTCTCCCTTTGGGTTAAATGCCCCCAGAACTGCTGGTCTGTGGAGCAAGGAGTTAAGCGAATTTAATAATCCGGGCTGGCGATTACTCTAACGCGATTTAAGAGCCGCGGATTCTACCCGAGCTCAGGCCTGGCTGCAAGCCATTCTTGAACGTAAAATTTCATATAAACAAACGCCTGTAGCGACCGATACGTTCAGGCTTTCGAGCGCGCCATGCATGGGTAATCGCATCAAATGATCGCATTGTTCACGCGTTAATCGACGCAGTCCATCACCTTCCGATCCCATCACCAGGGCTACCGCCGAATCGAATTTAAAATCATAGACCAGTGCCTCGGCCTCGCCACTGGCGCCATAGACCCAGACACCCGCTGATTTCAATTCCTTGAGGCATCGGGCTATATTGGTTACTTCAAGCAGGGGCACAGTTTCGGCGGCACCGGCGGCTACTTTTCGCACCGTCGGGTTAAGCTTAACCGAACGGTCCTTCGGGATAATGACTGCATCGACTCCACTGGCATCGGCGCTACGCAGGCAGGCACCCAGGTTATGCGGATCCTGCAATCCGTCCAGTACCAGGATCAGGGATCGATCCTGGATATTCTGTATTAACTCTTCCAGCGTCAGTGCCTTGCCAGTTGAGGCTATAATTTTGAGCACGCAGCCCTGATGTTTTTGACTGTCACTGAGTTTATCGAGCACCTGTTTCGATTCAAAACGAACCGTCAGGCCGCATTGCCTGGCGAGATCGATTATCGATAGCAGCCGGGGATTGCGTCCTTCGCTGCAGATCAGTTCGACACAGGATTCCGGCGAGCGTTCGAGTCGCTTGCTAATCGCGTGGATACCGTAAATACAGGACTGGCTCATCGAACTATTTTTTGTTTCCTGCCCTTCTGGAATATTTGCCGGTGGCCCGCACTTTCCGCTTTGAAACTTTAGCTTTGCCGGTTTTACCTGCTTTTTTCCTCTTATTTTTGTGTTCTCCCAGTCTCGAGATCAAATTGAAGTCGACCTTGCGGTCTTCCATATCAACCCTCGCGACTTCGACCGACAAGCGATCACCGAGTTGGTAGCTGCGGTTAGTCATTTCGCCTACCAGCCGGTGGCGAACCGGATCAAACTGATAATAGTCTCTTGGTAATGCGGTGACGTGGACCAGCCCATCCATTAACAGGTCGTCAAGCTGCACGAAAAGGCCAAAACTGGTAACCCCGGTGACTATGCCGTTAAACTGTTGACCGATACGTTTTTGCAGATACTCGCATTTCAACCAGTCTGCCGCATCGCGTGAGGCGTCGTCGGCGCGTCGCTCATAACGTGAGCAGCTTGCGCCCAGGCTGGTCATGCCTGCCAGATCGTATTTGAAACCTTCCAATCTGGCACATCGAATCCAGTGTTTGATGCCACGATGCACGAGCAGATCAGGATAACGCCGAATCGGCGAGGTGAAATGAGCATAGTCCTGTAAGGCCAGCCCAAAGTGTCCGGTTTTGGTATCCGGGCTATAACTGGCCTGTAACAGCGATCGTAGAATGACAGTTTGTATCATCGCAAACTCCGGCATGCCCCTGATTGCATCAATCACCCTGGCATAGTCCTGCGGTGTTGGACTCTCGGGTGTCAAGCTAATGCCAAAACCCGATAAAAACTCGGCCAGGTTTAGCAGTTTGTCGGCATTCGGACCCGCGTGAATCCGGTAGAGTGTGGGAATTTTATGCTGCTTCAGTAATCGTGCCGCGCTGATATTCGCAGCAATCATGCACTCCTCGATCAACCGGTGGGCTTCATTTCGCTGGCCCGGCTCGATCGACTCTATCTTGCGCTGCTGGTTATATTTGAATACTACCTCACGCGTTTCAAATTCGATTGCATGACGTTTTTGCCGCGCCCGGGCGAGAGCCTGGTAGACCAGTTTGAGGTTTTCGAGATCGGGCAATACGCGTTTTAGTGTGTCACTCGCCGGACTCCCGGCTTCGAAGATCGCAGCCGCGACATCGTCGTAAATTAACCGGGCCTGCGAATGGATCACGGCTTCGACAAATTCATAACTTTTAATCGAACCCTGCAGACTGATATCCATACGGCACACCAGGCACAAACGGTCCAGGTCCGGATTCAGTGAGCACAGGCCGTTTGACAGTATCTCCGGTAACATCGGTACCACTTCGCCCGGAAAATAAACCGAAGTACCCCGTAGACTGGCTTCCTGGTCCACGCATGAATCGATATTCACATAGTGTGCGACATCCGCAATCGCGACATATAGCAGATATCCGTTATCGGTCGGTTTGCAGTATACCGCGTCATCAAAGTCGCGTGCATCTGCACCATCGATGGTAACAAACGCAAGCTTGCTCAAGTCTTTGCGCCCGGCTTTATCGGCTTTAGCCACGCGCTCGGTGAGTAATTCGACTTCAGCCAATACGCCCGCATTCCACTGATGCGGAATTGAATGCGTATTCAATGCAATGGTCACCTCCATACCCGGTGCATAGTCCTGCCCCAGTACCGATTCTATAATTCCGATCGGTTGGGTATGCTGAGTCGGGTATTCGCTGATACGAACGACGACGATATCTCCGCCTTTGGCGCTATGTCCGAAATCGCGATTGAGCAAAATATCCTGCGTCAGGCGTTTATCATCGGGAATTACATATTCGATACCACTTTCGTGGTGAAACCGCCCGACCACGCTTTGATGCGCGCGTTCGAGTACCGCGATCACGGTGCCCTCCTTGCGTTCACGGCGTGAATCATAACTGGCAATCTTGACCGCTGCCTTGTCACCATTCATCAATTTGCGCATTTGCCGCTCCGGCAAATATATATCCTTGCCGCCTGATTCAGGGGTGAGAAACCCGAAGCCGTCAGGATGGGTTTGTACAGTTCCTTTTTCGAGGTCCATGTGATCGAAGCTCAAATAACCACCACGCCGATTACGAAACAGCTGCCCGTCCCGTACCATGGCATTGAGACGTCGGCGCAGGGCTTCGATACGTACCTCATCGAAATATTCTAACGAGTCGGCAATCTGCTCCTGGGGCACCGGTACAGAATAGGACTCAATCAGATTCAGCAGGTGTTCCCGGCTAGCAATCGGCTGCTCATATTTTTCGCTTTCGCGCGCGGCAAAAGGATCGCTGGAGGGTGGAGGGGCTTTTTTGGACATACAGTTTCCGTGTAAAGATCGCGAGTATATAGAAAGCCGGGACCGGGGACTACAGGGCGACTGGTAAATTTTATCGCGTTTTCAGAAAGCCGAACAACTAGTTTTATGTTGGCTCATGCATCAGGGATGAGACTCGAAACCTGCTTCTCTATCGCCGGATTCAAGGTCTCTATTTTCTCCAGTCTCTGCCGTAAGGTTTTTACTTCTACAATATTTCGTTCGATCAGGGCTTTGCAAAACTCCATGTCCTTGGGCCTGCCCGCTACCGCCTTCGATATCCAGAGATCATGCGGTTCCAGGCAAAGCGCTGTTACACCATTGGTGGCAGGCGTTATAAATGGGA
>JAPUFZ010000394.1 GCA_027293245.1 Gammaproteobacteria bacterium | reverse complement strand
TCGGGCCGGTGATTTGTCGCAAATGTACCCTTTGTTTCGCGGCCTCGCGCCTGTATTGGTTGCGGTTGGTGCGACTTTTTTTGCGGGCGAGTGGTTATCGACTGGTTCGATGCTTGGTATCGGCCTGATCAGTTTTGGTTTGATTAGTATTACTTTACTGGGCGGTCAGCTTGGCAGGATTTCACCGCAGGCACTGGGTTGGGGGCTAGCTACTTCGGTGTTGATTGCAACTTATACCGTGACTGACGGTTTGGGTGTGAGGGCCGCTGGTAACAGCCTGAGTTACATCCTCTGGCTATTTGCGTTCGAACCAATACCGATTTGCCTGATTTTATTATTTATGGATCGGACAGCCTGGTTCAGTTACATACGCGCCAAACCAGGCAAGATAGTACTGGGCGGGCTGGCTTCGTCTACTGCATACGCACTGGTAATTTTCGCCATGGGACTGGGTTCGATGGCAATGGTTTCGTCGCTGCGTGAGACCAGTGTTATTTTTGCAGCCTTGATAGGTACCCTGTTATTCCGTGAATCCTTCGGGCGTCAACGTATTTTCGCTTCGGTGCTAGTGGTCTGTGGGGTGATTTTGATTCGCTGGTTGGCGTAAATGGCAGATTTTGGGCAATCTGACGGCAAAAATCGTTCATGTTATAGTCACGCTTTCGACAATAATCTATGGCCCAGCCGATGCTCACCAAATCTTTTCCTTCCGTCAACCTTAGCCACAAACCCACTCCGCTGGAAAGGCTGGACAATCTCAGTGATGACTATCAGACCAATATCTGGATCAAACGTGATGACTGTACCGGTCTTGCTTTTGGCGGCAATAAGAGCCGACAACTCGAATACTATATTGGTCATGCGAAATCCCTGGGTGCCGATACTTTACTGACGACCGGGGCGATACAGTCCAATCATGTGCGTATGACAGTAGCGGCAGCACGAAAGACCAATATGGACGTAGAGGTTCAGCTCGAGCATCGTGTAGATCGGGATCAGGTCGAGTATCACGAGTCCGGCAACCCGTTTCTGGTAAAACTAATGGGTGCAAAAATTCACTATTACCCGGTTGGTGAAGACGAGGATGGCGCCGATCAGGCAATGATAGACAGGGCAGAGGTTTTAAAGCGGGAGGGTAAGAAGCCATACGTGATTCCTATGTCTAGTGCCAGTACACCCTATGGTGCTCTGGGTTATATAGAAGCCGCTGAAGAAATCCTGGCTCAGCTTGAATCGATCAATATTGCACCGGTTCGCTTTTTTGTACCCAGTGGCAGCGCATCGACCCATGCCGGGCTGCTACTGGGATTACGCGCCTCCGGTTACGCGCTGCCGGTAGACGGTATTTGTGTGCGCCGCGATGCACAAAGCCAGCAACAGCGGGTGTTAACAAAAGTTCATTCGGTAGAAGCATTGTTGGGTTTCGATGTGGGCATAGTTAGTGACGATGTCATCTGCGACGACAGGTTTTTAGCGCCAGGTTACGGCCTGCTGAATGCACCCGCCACTGCGGCGATAAAATTACTCGCGCGTCGAGAGGGAATTTTTCTCGACCCTACTTACTCGGGAAAGACATTTGCTGCATTGATCGATTGCCTTCAAAGCAGCAGCTACGGGATGGACGATCATATTGTTTTTTTACATACCGGCGGTTCACCTTCCCTGTTTGGTTACCCGGAACTGGTAAGTGATTAATCAGAAGCTCCTTACCTGAGTTTATCGAATAGCGCTTTATTAGGTATCAGCAAACAGGAGCTTGTGTTGGAAAACTTGCAATGGAATATCGATACCATCGCCCATGTAATCGAAATATCGGTGGCCCCGGTATTTTTGCTTGCCGGCATCTCTGGATTGCTGATGGTATTAACCAGTCGACTGGCACGTACCATTGATCGTTCACGGTCGCTGCAGTTAGCGGAATTAGCGCTATTGCTGCCCGATCAAAAAGTGGCTATCGAGAGTGAAATGGCCAGCCTGTTAAAGCGCAGCCGCTTCATTAACCTGTCAATTGGTCTGGCCACCTGTAGTGCTTTACTCGTGTGCCTGGTCATCATCATGTTATTTCTTGGCAGCCTGACCAGTATCAACGCTTCTCAAGTCGTCGCCAGCTTGTTTATCGTTTGCATGGTGATACTAAGCGCGGCTTTCTCCTGTTTTCTGGCAGAGGTTTTTATAGCCTCTCGCTCGCTGCGCGCCAGTCTGGCGAATATGGAGAGTTTTGGTAAGCTGGGTGATCCGGACGAATAAAAGATCAACTGAATTATTTCGGTCCGAAAAGATTGACCACATTGTTTTTGACGGAAGAAATTAATACCGGTTTTCTGTCGGTTTGAACCTTCTGTTGATCAGCGTTTGGGTTACTTTCCTGCTGCTCTTTCTGATCTCCAAGAATGGCTCTTTGAACCCTCTCGGTAAAATCTGTCAGCTCGGTATTATCGGATGAGAACAGTGTAGTCAGGCCGTCTATTTCAGGATCTGGATGTTTTGTATCGTCGTCAGTCGTGGATATTTTTTTTGTCATGGTTGACCCCCGCCTAAAAAGCTGAAACGCTGACTAGGTCATATAGCATAAAAATTACGTTTTAATAGCATTTTGTACGATCGGGAACTTTACCGTTGCTGACTTTAGTTGCACGGTGGTGCAAGTTTCGCCCGCATTTTGATGGCAGGAGTTACGGGGCCAGGAGGGAGTTTAGGTTTTTATTACTGGATTACAGGTCTGGCAGGCAGGCAGATTATTTTAGTCCAAGCATGCGGCTGATAGTATGTTTTAACGAAAATGGTCGATCTTCTTCCATGTCGATGTTTTCTTGAATCAAAGCTGCTCTGGTCTCGCGGTTGGCCGGATCCTCGAGTTTTTCGCCGAAGGCGCAGCATGCTACCTGGGTGAAGTCAGTAT
>JAPUFZ010000393.1 GCA_027293245.1 Gammaproteobacteria bacterium | reverse complement strand
AAGTATCCAATTTATGGACAGGAGATCACCTATTCTACGAAAAATCGGCACGTACTCAGACAAATGGCGACTAAATCACTAGTGATCGTATTCGGCTTACTGCTTGCGTTACCCCTGGTCGCTCAGGAAACGATCGAGCTTAGTAAGGAGGTGGTTGAAACACGATTACAGACCCTTCGTGCGGGTAGTGGCGACGTCGGCAAATCAATGTTGGCTGCCTATGAATCTATTCACTCCTGGCTCAAACAAGCAGCTTCCCATGACCAGGATACCGCCGAGAATGAATAGGGTCAGGTCTTTGATTTATGATTCCCTTCTTGCTAGTCAGTCTCCCTGAAATCAGAAATTTGGTACTCACAAAGACAACCTAAGCCGAAAGCTTTAAGTGCTTATGAATTTTCAAGCCAGGATCGGAATACAGCAATTTAAAATCTTATCAAAGTGGCGGCTATACGCTGAAAGAAATAGGAAAATACTTTGGGCGTCACCTACTAAATGTAATGGTAGACCCCATCATACATGACCCCATCATACACCCTATAGTGCCGACGATCCGGTTTCGCTGGTCCTGATGCGGACTACGGTTTCGAGGTCGGTGACGAAAATTTTACCATCGCCAATTTTACCTGTCCTGGCCGATTCGATGATGGTGTCGATTACCTGGTCGACCCGATCGTCGTCGACCGCGACTTCGAGTTTTACCTTTGGAATATAATCGACCACATATTCGGCACCTCGATATAACTCCGTATGCCCCTTTTGTCGCCCGAATCCTTTTACTTCATAAACTGTGAGGCCGGCGATACCGATATCTGACATCGCTTCTCGAACATCATCGAGTTTGAACGGTTTGATTATTGCACTAACTATTTTCACATTGCCTCCAGGGCTGCCGGGAAAAATTATTACATTTACCGAGCTTAATTGGAATGCCCGCGTTGTTGTTCAAATATTGCCATCGATTCGACATGGGCGGTTTGCGGGAACATATCCATAATGCCCAGATGCGTGAGTCGATAACCGTTGTCACAAATGATTTTGCTATCCCGCACCAGGCTGGACGGCTGGCAGGACACGTAAACTAAAACTCTGGCGTTGAAGCGAGCAATAGATTTCGCAATTTCCAGTGCACCCGATCTCGGCGGATCGATCAATATCTTATCATATTGCTGTTTCATCCAGCCAGTATCAGGATCCAGTCGGGTCAAATCAGCGACAAAATAATCACTATTGACAATACCGTGCTCGAGCGCATTTTGCTTTGCCCGGGTCACCATCGCCAGGTCAGCTTCGACACCGGTCACCGTTGAACACAGTCGCGCCATCGGCAGGCTAAAGTTTCCAAGACCGCAAAACAGATCAAGCACCCTGTCCTGTTTGTTCAAATCGAGATAATCCAATGCCTGTTTTACCATTTGTTGGTTGATACCGGCATTCACCTGGGTAAAGTCAATCACCTTAAAACCAATTTTGATGTCATCATTTTCCAATGGTGAAAAATACAGCGGTTGTTTATACGGATACAGGTTGGTAATGCTGTCGGGGCCACCGGGCTGGAGTTGAATCCAAAATTCATTGCTTTTGGCAAAATCAATCAACTTTTCGGTGTCTGTGTCGGATAAGTCCCTGAGGTTACGAAATACCAGGGCAACGTGGTGGTCGTCGCAGGCGACTTCTATCTGCGGTATCGATTCTCGCGCCTCGAGACTCTCGATCAAGTCGGCAAGCGCCTGCAATCGATGACCAACCTCGGGTACCAGTACTTCACAACGCGACATATCCGCCAGGTAACGCGTGTTTCTTTCGCGGAATCCAACCAGCACCCTGCCCTTTTTATGGACATACTTGACCCCTAGCCTGGCCTTACGGCGGTAGCCCCAGGCCTTTGATCGCAGGGCCGGGATCACCTGGCCGACGTTGATTCCGGCATGCGCCATCATCTCCACTAGCGACTGCTGCTTAAAAACAACCTGGTCGTCATTATCCATATGCTGCAGGCTGCAGCCACCGCAGACATCGAAGGCATCGCATTTCGGCCGCACCCGTTTTGCCGACGCCTGAATCACATCCAGGGTAATTGCTTCATCGTAATTACGGTTGGCTTTGTGGATCTGAATTCGCACTTCTTCACCCTTGAGAGCGCCAAAGACGAACACTGTTTTACCATCGATGTGGGCGATACCACGGCCTTCGTGCGACATCGCTTCGATATGCACGACCGAGGGTTCGGGTAGTTTTCTGCGGCGGCGCCGTTTAGACATTGGGGTTCCTGGAGGCTAAAGTTCGACCCAGGCTTTTTCGAACTCGATCAGGTGCGCATCACCCGATTCGATTAAAAACTCGCGTACCAGACGGCATTCACCTAGGTATTGTTGCTGATCAAGCTGGCCTCGATTTCGCTGATAGTTTAGATAGACCAGATAGGTATTCAGCACGTCGGTTTCACAGTAATCTCGTATCGACTTTACATCGCCGCGTGCATAGCTATCCCAGACTTTGGAGCCATCCATCCCCATTTTGCCCGGGAATCCACAGAGACTGGCGATCTCGTCCAGCGGCGCACTCGCGCGAGGCTGATAGGCGGCGAGCACGTCCATCAGGTCGGTATGCCGATCATGAAAGCGGCTCAAATAATTGTTGTACCGAAAGCTGGTATCGTTCTGGCCATTTTCCCAGTAATGCCCGGCATTGAGCGGATAGAGTAGCGAGCGATAATGGATTACCGGTAGATCAAATCCACCACCATTCCAGGAAACCAGGCGCGGCGTATAGCGTTCAATTCCGCTGTAGAAACGCTCCAGCAAATCCTGCTCGCTGGATTCGAGGTCACCCAGCGACCACACTTTGAACTGATCTCGGGTGCGCAGTACCGCTGAGATGGCGACCACCCGGTGCAGATGATGGCGTAAAAATTCAGTATTGGCCTGTTGTCGGCGTTTGTGAAATACCGCCTTTGCTACGTCATCATCAGACAGGCCGTGTAAATCATAGAGTCGTCGGCATCCGTCTATATCCGGTATGGTTTCTATATCAAAAACGAAAACGTTCATTGCGCAGCAAAAACCCCGGTAGACAAGTAACGGTCGCCCCGATCGCAGATCACGGTGACAATATGCGCCGCTTCCAGTTGTTTCGATAACCGCAACGCTGCAGACAGCGCCCCGCCCGATGAAACACCGCAAAAAATTCCTTCCTCGCTTGCCAATGCACGCATGGTTTGTTCCGCTTCCTGCTGGGATACCAGCAGGATTTGATCGACCCGGTCGCTTTCATAGATCCTGGGCAAATATGCGTCCGGCCATTGACGAATGCCCGGGATTGTTGCGCCTTCAGCAGGCTGCACACCGACGATCGCAATATCAGGATTAACCTCCTTGAAGTAACGCGAGCAGCCCATGATGGTGCCTGTAGTACCCATTGAACTGACAAAATGGGTTAGCGACTGTTCGGTTTGTTGCCAGATTTCAGGCGCAGTAGTCTCGTAGTGCGAACGCGGGTTATCAGCGTTGGCAAATTGATCAAGCATTTTACCCTTACCCTGTGCCTGCATCTGCTCGGCCAGGTCGCGGGCGCCCATCATACCTTCCTCCTTACTCACCAATATGATTTCGGCACCATACGCTCGCATGGTCGTCTGTCTTTCGGAACTCATGTTGTCAGGCATGATCAGGACCATACGGTAGCCTTTTGTCGCCGCGATCATAGCCAGCGCTATACCGGTATTACCACTGGTTGCCTCGACCAGGGTATCGCCGGGCGTAATCTCACCGCGCTCTTCGGCGCGTTTGATCATGCTATACGCGGGCCTGTCCTTCACCGAACTCGCCGGATTATTGCCTTCCAGCTTGAGTGAGATTCGATTACTGCTATTCGGGTTCAGGCGCTGCAATGTGACGAGCGGCGTATTTCCTATATAATCTTCTAAAAACATAATCTTATGTTTAACTGGTTCGGGCTTTCAAGTAATTCTGCCATGCTGGTAAACTGCCGATATTTTACTGTATTGACTGAACGCATACTATGCGAAATGTATTCCTGTGAAGCGACTTGGCATTAAATACCAGATTCTGTTGGTCACATTAATCCCGGTTTTCCTGATCGACGTTTTTATTACTTACGCCAGTTTCAATAGCAACATCGAACAGGCCAGCGAACTGCTTCAAATCAGGGGGCAGACTATCGCCAAACAAATCGCTGGTGCATCAGAGTCAAATTTAAAATCAGGTGAATTACACAAGATCCAGTTTTTGCTTGATCAAAGTATCGACACCAATTCCATCGTTCAGGCTGCAGTCTTTAGTCAGGGTGAACTCATGGCGAAATCGGTATCGGAACAATACCGGGCGAAGGATCTGAGCGACTATTTTTATTTTCGACAACCCATCGAGTCCCACGAGCTTGCCAAAGCGAGTGCCGGCACGGCGGGGCAATCCGCAACTCTGCAAACCCGTACCATTGGCTGGGCCCACATACTTATGTCCAGCCAGCAACTCGATGCGACCCGGACTCGAATCACACGCGATTCGATCCTGTTCTTTGTCATCGTTTTATTACTGGCGATGGTCCTCACTTCGATTATCAGCCGCCGAATTACTCAGCCAATAGATAGCCTGATCGAGCACCTGAAACAGGTCGAAACCGGTCGTCTGGGAGAAACCATTGAACAAGTCACCGATAACGAAATCGGGGCCTTGCAGGAAGGATTTAATCGAATGACGCGGGCCCTGCTCAGCAATCGTAAACAGTTGAACGATAGAGTTCAGCAGGCAACCCTGCAATTGAGTGACGCTAACATTAGCATGGAATCGAAGAATCGAGAACTCGGATTCGCCCGCGACGAGGCCCAGAATGCGAACCGGATCAAGTCGGAGTTTCTCGCCAATATGAGCCACGAAATTCGCACGCCAATCAATGCGATCAAGGGTTTTATGAGTTTGATGAGTCGATCCGAGCTAAACCCTACTCAAAAAAAGTACACCGATATCGTTCTCAAATCGACCGATGACCTGACCAGCATTATTAATGAAATACTGGATTTTTCTAAAATGGAGTCAGGCAAATTAGCAATCGTCGAAGATGAATTTGACCTGCATGAAGTGTTAGAACAAAGCCGGGACATCCTCTTCATCAATATTTTGCAGAAGGCTATTGATCTGAACCTGGTCATCTATTCCGACACACCGCGCACCGTCTGTGGCGATCGATTACGAATCAAACAGATACTGCTCAACCTGATCGGCAACGCCATCAAATTCACTGACCAGGGCGGGGTCGTAGTGCGAGTATCTCTCGAGCAACAAACACCATCCGAGACCGGCATTCTGATTAGCATAGAAGATACCGGTATCGGCATCTCAAAGCAGGACCAGGCCGGTCTGTTCACAGCATTCAGCCAGGTCGACACTGCCGCTAATCGCCGCTTTACCGGCACCGGCCTGGGGCTGGTGATCAGCCAGAAACTGGCCAACCTGATCGGTGGCAATATTTCACTTGAAAGCGAGGTAGGCAAAGGCTCGGTTTTTTCGCTACACCTGCCCCTCAGAATTTCACACCCGGTTCCCGCCTCTGCGGATGTGGTAGTTTCAAAAGCTCAAACCGCTTTAATATTTGGCACGCATAAAACCTGTTTGCAGGAAATTCAGACCCTGTTCGATAGAGCTGGAATCGCGAATGAGCCAGTATTGCTCGTTCATAAGCAGGCTATCGACCAGGTACGCGAACATATTTTGCGTAACCAGAACCAGGTCGACTATATCGTATTTGATTTTCGTCATTTTGACCTGGATCTTAGCAGTGTTTTTGACACAGCCTTAAAAACCCGTTGTATCGCAATGCATTACGATCTGCATCTGATTCCCGATTCCAGTTGCCAGGGGCTCGAATTTATTTCGGTTATCAATTCTGCTAACAGGCTCCAAAAAATTCTGGATAGATCTGTGGATGAAACAAAACAGGGCGAATCCAGTAAACCATTTTCCCCAACTTCCGGAACAGTAAAACAGGTCCTGATTGTTGACGATAACCAGATCAATCTTGAGCTGGCAAGTGAATTGATTCGAATATGGGGTCACAGGGTGAGTGCAGCGAGCCACGCTGTGGAAGCGATGAAGTTATACCAGAACCAGAATTTTGATTTGATTATCCTCGACATCCAAATGCCGGATATCGATGGTATCGCTCTAATGACGATGATGCGTGAAGCCAGGCCAGATGACAGGACACCGATTGTTGCGTTAACCGCGAACGTATTAAACCATGAACCGGAACGATTACTGGGACTGGGGTTCGATCATTTTCTCAGCAAACCGATCGATGAGGAGAAATTCCGCTTGTTACTCGATGGCTCGTTTCAACCACCTGATCGAGGAGCAGATGAGCTCGTTAAAGCTGAGCAAAACAGCAAAACGCTTGCGGTAGATTTCCAGCAGTCTCTCGGCCTCTGCGCTTTTAAAGAATCACTGCTGGACAAGATGTTCGAAACATTGCTATATGAAATTCCAGGCCATCAACAGCAATTATCAACCCATTTAGAACAATCGGACTATGTGAAATTATCCGCCACGATTCATAAAATCCACGGAACAACCTGTTACACCAGCCTGCCCCGGCTGCGAAAACAGGTAATTTCGATCCAGCAGCAACTGGGCCAGAAATCCTATGCGCAGGTGGATATTGCGGTCGAGTCAGTCATATTAGAATTTGATGAAATCAGGCAACAGGTCGAAGGGTATTTACGCGACCAGGCCACCTGGAAACAGATTGGAGAATCCATTTGAAGCCCTGGTTTGTTGGCCTAGCCCGTCGGACCTGGGGAATTCTGGCCTTCCAGTATCACCATCGCAACCACATAATGTTTCTCGTCGGATAAGGATACCAACACGTTTTCTACCTGTTTTTGATGTGCGAGTTGCGATGCAGTTTTTAAAAAATGCAGCATTGGCTTGCCATATCTATCATTGGCAACTTCAATACTCTTATAACCCACGCTGCTGCCAAACCCGGTGCCAAGTGCTTTGGCAGCCGCCTCCTTGGCGGCAAAACGAG
>JAPUFZ010000392.1 GCA_027293245.1 Gammaproteobacteria bacterium | reverse complement strand
CATGAACTAGAGCGTGCAAAATAAATTTGCTATACTTTCGCGTCCCCTCATACCGCCCAATAATAAGGAGAAATTAATGACCAGATTGCTACTCACCACTGTCTGTGCCGGTGCGCTTACACTCGCACTGCCCGCCGCGGCCCAGGATGCAGGCGCGCCAGCCGCGGACCTGCTGAACAATGCCTATACCGGTAAAGTTTATTCGCCCTATGCGCAACGCGGTTTTCCGGAGCGGCCACTGTGGGGCGATTCACACCTGCACACCAATCTGTCCATGGATGCGGGTTTGTTCGGCAATCGCCTGCCGCCGCGCGATGCTTACCGGTTCGCGCGCGGTGAGGAAGTAATCTCCTCGACCGGCCAGGCGGTGAAATTGTCGCGTCCGCTCGACTGGCTGGTAATCGCCGACCATTCCGATGGCATGGGCATGGTGGGTGATTTAGCGCTTGGCAAGCCGGAGTTGATGGCCTATGAACAGGCCGCACGCTGGATCAAGGGGCTCGACGCCGGCGGTGATGAGTCAGTGCAGGCAGCACTCGATTTGATCGGAAACTTCTCCCAGGGCACGATAGAACCGGAGCTACTCGCGCTCTATTCCCCCGGTTCCAAGCTCTACAAGAACCTGTGGGAAAGAGTCATCGACGATGCCGAGGCGTTCAACGATCCGGGACGGTTCACCGCATTCATCGGCTTTGAATGGACTTCATTGATCGAGGGCAACAACATGCATCGGGTAGTTATCATGCGCGACGGCCCGGTCCGGGCCCGCCAGGTAGTGCCATTTACCATGACAGCACCCCAGGGCAGCCCCGATCCGCGCGATTTGTGGAAGTATCTGAGCAATTACGAAGCCAAGACCGATGGCGAAATTCTGGCCATCGCGCATAACGGTAACCTCTCTAACGGTATCATGTTCCCGCTCGAAGCGCAGTGGAACGGCAGCAAACTCGATGAGACCTATATCACCCAACGCAGCAAATGGGAGCCGCTCTACTTAGCCACTAAAATCAAGGGTGACGGCGAAGCCCATCCCTTCCTGTCACCGGACGACGAGTTTGCCGATTACGAGAACTGGGATATTGGCAACCTCGACTTAAGCGAGGCAAAAACCAACGACATGCTGGCCGGTGAGTACGCCCGCGAGGCGCTGAAACGCGGCCTCGCCATCGAGGCACATCTCGGCACCAATCCCTACAAGTTCGGCATGATTGGCGCCACCGACAGCCATACCTCGCTGACAACCGCCGAAGAAGACAATTTTTTTGGCAAACATGCCGGCTACGAACCCAACCCGGGACGGATGAGTCATCCTTTCTTTGAAAACGAGAGGGGAAAAATCATGGGTTGGCAGATGGTCGCCTCGGGGCTGGCCGCGGTCTGGGCTAACGAGAATACGCGCGCATCTATTTTCGATGCGATGCAACGCAAGGAAGTCTATGGCACCACCGGCCCACGCATGTCCGTGCGCCTGTTTGGCGGCTGGGATTTTACCGACCAGGACCTGAATTCGCGCATACCGGCCAATACAGGCTATCAAAAAGGCGTGCCGATGGGCAGCGATCTGCGGGTTAAACCCGATAGTGCCTCGGCGCCGAACTTCATGGTGTATGCACTGCGTGACCCGGTCGGGGCCAACCTCGACCGCATCCAAATCGTCAAGGGCTGGCTCGACAAAAAAGGCGAGACCCGGGAGAAGGTCTACGACGTCGCCTGGTCGGGTAACCGCTTACGGGGCGTGAACGGTAAACTACCGGCTGTCGGCAATACCGTCGATGTCGCCAATGCTAACTGGACCAATACCATCGGCGCTTCCGAATTAGCAACAGTCTGGACCGACCCGGATTTTCACGCGGATCAGAAAGCCTTCTACTATGCACGGGTACTGGAAATACCGACGCCGCGCTGGTCCACATATGATGCTTTCCGGTTCGGCATCGACCTGCCGGAAGGGGCGCCGACTTCGACCCAGGAACGGGCCTATACCTCTCCGATCTGGTACACGCCGGGATCCTGAGCAGGCGTAGAGCACAATAAACCCGGGTCAGAGAGCTATTGTTGGTAGAAAAAATGTCTCTCTGACGCGGTTTTACTACGGATTTACTAGTAAAGAATTGCTCTCTGACCCGGATTAATTACCACTGGTAAGCACTGGCGATGACTCCTGCGACGACGTCCTGGAAAACCATTTTCGCCGGAGCACGGGCGATACCAAAGCAAACATGTAACGGCAGTAAATGTTCCTCGCGTGGATGGCAGTAGCGCGCATGCGGGGCCAGAATCCAGTCGATTAATCTTTGTTCACGCTCGCTGATGCTGAGTTCGGGATCACTGCAGGTTTGTGCCAGCCATTCTTCAAACTGACGGTTGCTCTCATCGATAGTATCGTCCTGCTTATCGATCATGACCTGCATATTGTGGAATGAAAATCCTGAACCGAGTATTAGCAGGTTGTCTCTTTTCAGTGGTGCCAGGGCCTTGCCGAGGTTAATGTGGAAGGCGGCGTCGAGTGATTTCGACAGGGATATCTGGATACAGGGAATTTTAGCTGCCGGATACATCAACATCAGGGGCACGAAGAGCCCGTGATCAAACCCTCGCTCATAGTCCAGTTTAGCCTCAATCCCGGCTGTTTTTAGCAGATCGTGTATCCGACTAGCGAGCCGTGGCCGACCAGGGGCCGGATACTTGAATTGGTAAGATTCCGGTGGGAACCCGTAATAATCATAAAGCATGGGTGGGTTTTTGTGCGCTGTTACCGAGACCACGGCTTCTTCCCAATGCGCACTGATGACGATGATCGCATCGGGTTTTGCGATGGTCGACGCAAACCCGCGCAAAAAAGGGTTCATGCTCTCATAACCATCGTCACTGAGCAGCGGCATAGGGCCGCCGCCGTGGGGGATATACAGGATGCTCGCCTTGTTACTGGGGTTCATGTGGTTAGTATCAGGTTTTCCCGGTTAATCAGTTCAGGATCATCTTCGTATCCTAAAATTTGAGGAATTTCTCCGCTCGGTTTACCAATGATTTGTTTGCATTCGTCGGATGCATAATTCACCAGGCCACGTGCAATTTCCCTGCCTTTCAAATCCAGACAGGAGATGACTTCACCCCGGTTAAACACACCGTCAACTTTCTTCACGCCGATGGGTAACAGACTGGCATTTTTATTTTGCAGAACCTCGACCGCACCGTCATCCAGGTGCAGATTACCCAAGCAACGCATATGGCCGGCGAGCCATTGTTTGCGTGCCGCGAGATGTCCCTCACGCGCTTCAAGAAAACTGCCTATCGCCTCACCGCGGGCGAGTCGCAGGATGATATTCTCGCATTTCCCAGACGCTATCACAGTATGGGTTCCGGAGCGTGCAGCCAGTTGCGCAGCGCGCACTTTGGTTTGCATTCCACCCCTTCCCAGATGACCACTGCTGGGACCCGCGTAGCTCAATAATTGGGAGTCATTTGCATCGGCCCGGGTAATCAATTTGGCGTCCGGGTTTTGGCCCGGATGACTATCGTACAGACCTTCCTGGTCGGTCAAAATGATTAATAGATCGGCTTCGATCAGGTTCGCCACCAGCGCGCCCAGGGTATCATTATCTCCGAAACGGATCTCTTCGTTCGATACCGAATCATTCTCGTTAACCACTGGCACGGTACCGTATGCCAGTAATGTTCGTAAAGTGGTGCGTGCATTCAAGTAACGCTTTCGATTCGAAAGATCCGCATGGGTTAGCAATATTTGTGCGCTGTGTAATCCATGTTCCTGAAAACAGACTTCGTAGGCCTGTACCAGCCCCATTTGCCCAACCGCCGCGGTCGCCTGCAGTTCGGAGATGTTGGTCGGTCGTGTTTTCAAATTAAGCCGGGATATGCCTTCGGCGATAGAACCTGACGAAACCAGCACAACGTCGACACCGTTTGCGCGCAACTCCGACATTTGTTCGGCCCAGGTGGCGATCATATTCCGGTCGAGCCCACGCCCGCCATCGGTGATCAGGCTACTACCGACCTTGACGACGATCTTGTTATAACGCGGCTTGTTCATTGGAATCCAACGTTAACATGATATCGTTACATAGCGCATCAACTCCCTGCTTATTGAGCGCACTGATCTGGTAAACCGGACCGTTCCAGTCAAGCCCACTGACTATTTCATCGCAAACCGCCTGGCGTTCGTCCTCGCTAAACAGGTCAACCTTGTTTAACACCAGCCAACGCGATTTGTGGTACAGATCTTCATCGTAACGTCTTAGCTCAACCAGTATCTTTTGCGCTGCTTCGACAGGCGACATATCGGTTTCGAGCGGTAACACATCGACGATATGCAATAATAACCGGGTACGTTGTAAATGTTTAAGGAACTGAACACCTAGCCCCACCCCATCGGCGGCACCTTCAATCAGCCCGGGTATATCAGCAATGACGAAACTGCGATGCGCCGACACACTGACCACGCCTAGATTGGGGTGCAGGGTAGTGAATGGATAATCTGCAACCTTCGGCCTGGCAGCTGAAACCGAGCGAATAAAAGTCGACTTGCCCGCATTTGGCATACCGAGTAAACCGACGTCAGCAATCACTTTGAGCTCGAGCTTAAGGTTGAATTGCTCACCCTCAGAACCTTCAGAAAATTGCCGGGGCGCGCGGTTGGTAGAACTCTTGTAGCGCGTATTACCGAGTCCATGGAACCCGCCACGGGCAATCAAAACCGGTTCAGCATTTATGTCTGCCACATCAGCGATTAGTTCACCCTCTTCGAGGGTCGTGATTACGGTACCCAGGGGCACGGTGATAATCACGTCTTCACCCTTCGCACCGGTACAGTTTTTGCCCTGTCCGCGCGCGCCTTTTTTGGCGACGAAGCGCCGGGTATGGCGAAAATCAGACAGGGTATTCAAGTCCCCCGAGGCAACCACGTATACTGAACCGCCATCACCGCCATCACCACCGTCGGGCCCCCCCATGGGGATGTATTTTTCACGGCGAAAGCTAACGATACCACTGCCCCCATTGCCGGCCTTGACATAAATATTGGCTTCATCGATGAACTTCATAGAAAATTAACTTAAATTTTGTTGATAATATCATTGACAGTAGTTTGGTACCCCGGAAAAAATTCATATCCCGGCGCACCAAAAAAAAGCCCCGCATTGGGGAGGCATTCGGGGGGGTGATTAGCGGATTCGTTTAGCTGTTAACAATACTGATAAAAGTGCGGTTATGACGACCTTTGACCCTGAATTCAACCTTGCCTTCAGCCTTCGCATAAAGCGTATGATCCTTGCCACATCCGACATTGACGCCGGCGTGGAATTTAGTGCCTCTCTGGCGTACCAGGATATTACCCGGAACGACGGCTTCGCCGCCAAACTTCTTCACGCCCAGACGTTTCGACTCTGAATCGCGACCATTGCGGGTACTGCCCGCTGCTTTCTTATGTGCCATGCTCTAGACCTTTATGCCTTGATATCTGTAACTTCGATTTCGGTATAGCTTTGACGATGACCCGCTTGTGTACGCGAATATTTGCGACGACGAAATTTTATAATCTCGACTTTTTTGCCGCGGCCATGCGATTTGATCGTGGCGGTAACCGAACCTTTCTTCAGGGTAGGGGTTCCAACAGAAATCTTGTCACCGTCTGCAATCATCAGAACGCCATCCAGTTCAACCTCTGAACCTTCTTCCCCATCTAATTTTTCGACGCGCAGGGTTTCACCCTTGGTGACGCGATACTGTTTTCCGCCTGTGGCGATGACAGCGTACATTCTGTTAACTCCGAACCGATACTAAAAAAGGTGGCGAATTCTAGCTTCTGAAGGGGAGCCCGTCAATGTCTTTGTGCGCGTGTCATCCTGTATTTTAGCTGTATTGATCCTATTCGGTGGTTTTACCCATTGACACTCTCCGTAACCATTGTTTCACATCTTTAGTTTTCTCACACCATCGCTACCCTGGTAAATGTTTCACGCACCGAAACGCATGGATACCGGCTCGGGGGCCGGCATGACGGGCTATAGTATTAAATCGTCATACCGGTACCGGATCAAGTCCGGCATGACGGGGCTTTGGAGTTCCGAGTGACCTTTTGGGTGCTGGTTGTGATCAGCATTTAAGAACCTACGCGGCGGACGATTAGCAAGGTGATCAATAGTAGCGTGGTGGCCGACAGTACGATCGATGGCCCGGTTTGCCAGTCGAACTGGAAGGAGCTGAAAATTCCGCCACCGAGTGCGGCGAAACCGAATAAGGCGCTGAACATTACCATGCGTTCCGGGCTGCTGCTCAACACCCGCGCGCTACTGGTTGGAATGACCAGCATGGCCGCGATTAACAACACCCCCATGACTTTCATCATTACCGCAACCAGCATAGCGATCATCAAATACATTAATAACTGTACTTTGCGAACCGCAATGCCTTCCGCCTGCGCTATTTCCCGGCTTACCGATACCGCAACAAATGACCGCCAGTGCTGCAACAATAAAACCGCCAGCACCAGAGTCGTCACCAGGATCATGCCCAGGTCCGTTAATGTCACTGCGAGCAGGTCGCCAAACAATATCGCTTCCAGGCTTACCGTGTTGGCCGGCAAAATACCCAGCAGAATCAGGCCGGCGGCGAGCCCGGTATGTGAAATTATCGCCAGGGTTGTTTCCGATAAGGCATTATTAAAGCTAGTGGCCTGACTCAGGGATACGACGATTAACACCACCACGCCCAGGACGCCAAACATCGGTGGAAGCTGTAACAACAGGCCGAGACCGACCCCCATCACCGCAGCATGGCCGAGGGTATCACTGAGAAATGCGAGTCGTTGCCACACCATCAGGCAACCCATCGGCGCAGCAATGCTAACCATCAGCAGGCCAGCGATGATGCTACGAACCAGAAAATCGTCCAGCAGTTCAGTCATGGTGATGATCCTGATGCTGTCCTGATACATCGTGTACATGGTCGTGACGATGCGAATAAACGGCGATAGAATCCGCAGCCTGCGCACCGAACAATGCCAGGTATTCGGGGTGCTGGCTCACCGATTCTGGCCGGCCGGAGCAGCACAGATGTTGATTCAGACACAGTACCTGATCGGTTTTTGACATGACCAGGTGCAGATCATGCGACACCAGCAAGACCGCACAATTCTGCTGGGTTCGAAACTCACTGATTAACTCATACATCTTTATTTCACCGGTAACATCGACTCCGGCGGTGGGTTCATCGAGCACGATCAAATCGGGTTTACCCAGGGTGGTTCGCGCCAGTAACACCCGCTTGAGTTCGCCTTCGGACAAGGACTGCACCTGACGATTTTTCAGATAGCCAACTTCGGCCTGAGCCAGCGCGGCGTCGACTTCACTGCCGGACACGGAACGTGTTAATTGCAGTATGCGCTCGACGCTCAATGGCATCAGCGTATTGACATAGACCTTTTGCGGTAGATATCCGATCCTGAGACCGGGCAGGCGTTCGAGCTCGCCACTATAGTTGTCGATCAATCCATTGACAATGCTGGTGAGCGTGGATTTACCGGCCCCATTTGGGCCGATGATGGTAGTTATTTGACCCCGGTAAAGATCAAAACTGACACGATCGAGTATCAGTTTCTGCGAACTCGAATAGCTAATATTCCTGGCCCTGAGTAAAAGTTCAGCTGCCATTTTTTCGACATTCCGCACAGTGACCACTTATTTCGACGACCGCGTGATCAACACTAAAACCCAGGCTGGCTGCCTCGGATATAACAGTAGAATTGCGGTTTTCCAGTTCTGCGATTTTTTCACAACTATTGCATATCAAAAACTGGGCCGCACACTGGTGGCCCGGGCGGTCGCAGGAAATAAACGCGTTCCTGGATTCAATCCGGTGAGCGAGACCTTCATCGAGCAGGAATTCCAGTGCCCGGTATACGATCGGTGGCGCAATCATGGTTTTGCTTTCGACCCGGTTAAGGCAGGCCAGTATTTCGTAGGCGCGCATCGGTTGATGTGAGCGCAACAAAATTTCAAGCACCTGCAGACGGCGGCGGGTTAAACGCGTATTCCGTTTCGTACACAGGGCTTTCGCCTCTGACAATAGCTGGTGCTGACAATGCCGATGGTCATGCCGCTCAAAGGCGACACTGTGTCTGGTATTGTATTTAGCCTGCATATTGCACGAAGGCGGCACCCGTATTGATGAATTTTCCTATCATTCAATAATTTTTCCCAATATGTTGATATGTTTGAAAATTACAGTTTGTGCCTGAACGAATACAGGAAAAATCTGGCTGCCAATGTTGATCGATCCCACTTGATCCATAGCTATTGCTATGCATCGGCGGGCGATCAACCAACATTGTTTG
>JAPUFZ010000391.1 GCA_027293245.1 Gammaproteobacteria bacterium | reverse complement strand
TTGATAAGGGTGATGGAGTATACGTATATGATAGTGATGGTAATCGTTTGCTCGATGGCCCGGCGGGCATGTGGTGCGTCAATATTGGGCACGGACGCGAGGAAATGGCGCAGGCCATTTATGACCAGATCATGCAGTTGCCCTACACCTCACCCTGGTCACTGACGACTGGCCCCGCCGCAAAATTGAGCGAAGCCCTTGCAGCGGAGGCACCCGGCGATCTCAATCATGTGTTTTTCACCACGGGTGGCTCGACCGCAGTGGATTCAGCTATACGATTTGTCCAGTTTTACAACAATGTTCGCGGCAAGCCCGGGAAAAAACACATCATTGCGCGCAAGAAGGGATATCACGGCAGTACCTATTTAAGTGCCAGTATTTCGGGTAAGGAGCGCGACAAGAACTCGCTCGATTTTATCGAGGGACTGGTGCATCACATCCCGGCGCCGCACCCGTTATGGAAATCTGAAGGGCAGTCGGATGCAGAATTTCTCGATCAATGTGTGGCAGATCTTGAGAATTGTATTCTCGAAGTCGGCGCGGATCGCTGTGCTGTATTTGTCGCGGAACCGATTCTCGCGTCGGGTGGTGTCATCGTGCCACCCCAGGGCTATCACCAGCGTTGTCTCGAAATATGCCGGAAGTATGACTTGCTGTATGTGTCGGACGAGGTAGTCACTGGGTTCGGTCGCCTGGGCCATTGTTTTGCCTCGGAGGCTGTATTTGGCATACAACCGGATATTATTACCACGGCGAAAGGTATGACCTCGGCATATGTGCCGATGGGGGCTTTCCTGGTATCGGATCGCCTGCTTGATGAAATCAATCAGTTCGGTGGCGATAGCGCTGTATTTTCAAACGGTTTCACTTATTCTGGCCACCCGGTAGCAGCAGTCGCTGGTTTAAAAAATCTAGAAATCATGAAACGCGAGAAATTGTTCGAACATGTGCGGGAGATTGGTCCCTACATGCAGGATCAGCTGCAAGCCTTGCGCGATATCCCGATTGTTAGCGATGTGCGTGGTATCGGATTGATGGCCTGCGTCGAATGTGAATTGCATGCGGGCGATAGCGATCTGGAGATGGACTATGAAATTGGTAATCGAATTGATGAACACTGCCAGGCGCTTGGACTGATTGTCCGCCCGCTGGTCAATATGTGTGTCATGTCGCCACCTTTGACCATTACGCGCGAACAAATTGATGAAATGATCGGCATTTTGCGAAAAGGAATCGAGCTGGCCATGCACGATCTAGCCGACGAGGTCGATCGAAAAAAAATTAGCGATAAGCATCAGACCTGGGGAGGTTAAAACTCCACTGCCCGGGCAGGGCAATCTGGAAATCCTGGTTTCCCACTTGAATGTTGAATATGAATTAACGGGTCGAAGAATATGAAATTTACCACGGCGGAAGCGCTTTTCAATCAAGCAGGCGGAAAACGCAATGGATTGCCCGCTTGGTGTTATAACAATGCCGAGCTAACACAGCTCGAAATGGAGCAGGTATTTCTGCGAAACTGGATATGGATTGGTCATGTTTCGGACATCCCGAATGCCGGCGACTACCAGTGCCTGGACATTGCCAATGAAAGAGCCGTAGTGGTTCGAGATAAATCTGGTGGTGTTGGCGCCTTCCACAATATGTGTCGGCATCGCGGTTCACGGGTTGCGGTGGGTGACAAGGGCCACTGCGGAAACGCCCTGGTGTGTCCGTTTCACGGTTGGACTTATGAGCTTGATGGCGGTTTAAAGAACATACCCCGGTCGAACACTTTTCCAGATATCGACAAGAAAGAAATGGGATTGAAACCGCTCGACTGCGAAGTCTGGCATGGCTTGATATTTATTCGGTTTGGTGGTGAAGGTAAGTCGATTGCCGAAACTTTTAAGGAGGCCGAGCAGGAGATCGGTTTATACCGGATCGAGGATATGCAGGCTTACGATGAGCCCTGGCGATTCGACTTTGACCTGGACTGGAAATCGATAGTTGATATCGATAACGAGGGATACCACGTGCCTGGAGGGCATCCCGAGCTATTTGACCTTACCGGATCTACCTACACGGATGAGGTGCTGGAAAGTGGTCTGGGTAGATCGTATGGCAGTTTTGAAAATCGCCAGCATAAGACGCCGCTAATCCAGAATTATGTCTCGGCCCTGCCCGAATCAAGCTATCTACCTGAGTCACATCGCCACCTCTGGATATACTGGAGCATGTTCCCAGGTATCGTGATAACACTGTTTCCAGACATGATTGAGGTTTACCAGGTTTACCCGACCGGTTATCAGAAATCAGTAATGGCCGGTGCCTGCTATGCACTACCCGATGAGCGACAGCAAATGCAGAAAGCCAGGGAGCTCAATCGGCGAATCAATATGGCTGTGGGTAATGAAGATGTGCGGCTGGTGAAATGGGCGGCCGAAGGCATGCGCTCAAGCGCGTTCGATGAGATTTTACTGTCCGATCTGGAACTTGGCATCTGTTCTTTTCAGAACCAGCTACGCGACATGGTCCCCGTGGTTAGTCTGGAACAGGCGCCAGAAACGGGCAGTTTAAGCCAGGTTAATCAGCAGCTGGTCGATCAGCGTAAGCTGACAAACGTCGCCTGATAGCCGACGAGGCCCCGATGCGTGATCCCCGCTACGATCCCCTGTTCGAACCGATAGCGATCGGGCCGGTAACCGCGCCCAATCGGTTTTACCAGGTACCGCACTGCAGTGGTATGGGATATCAGAGGCCGCAGATGATGGCAGCGATGCGCGGTATCAAGGCCGAGGGTGGTTGGGGCGTGGTGTGTACCGAATACTGCTCGATACATCCCAGCTCTGACAATATGCCTTTCCCGCATGCCAGCCTGTGGGGAAACGAGGATATTCGCAATTTGAACCTGATGACCGATGCGGTGCATGAACATGGCGCGCTCGCCGGGGTCGAGCTCTGGTACGGTGGCCATTCCACTGCGAATATGTATAGCCGTGAGTTGCCACTAGGCGTCGACAGCTTGCCTAATGACACGCTCGTCGGTATGCCGGTTCAATCCAAGGCGATGACGCGGGCAGACCTCGGTACCTTTCGAGGCTGGCACAGTGCAGCGGCGCGACGCGCAGTCGAAGCCGGATTCGATATCGTCTACGTTTATGCCAATCATGGTTATTTGCTGAACAATTTTCTTTCACCACAAATTAATACCCGCTGCGATGAATACGGGGGTTCGGCGATCAATCGGGTGCGACTGACCAGAGAGATCATCGAGCAGACCCTGGAAACAGTCGGGCATCGATGTGCGGTGGCGGTAAGGTATTCGGTGCCGGCCGAAATCGATTCGGATCCGGACGAACTGTTCGAAATGTTTGAATCGATTGCCGAGTTACCCGATTTGTGGGATATCACGGTCTCCGACTACAATCTGGAAATGGGTAGCTCTCGTTTCGTCAAGGAAGCATCCAACCAGGCGGCGGTGGCTAAAATAAAATCACTGACAACAAAACCGGTTGTGAGCGTGGGTCGCTTCACCTCGCCGGATACCATGTTGAGCCAGATAAAAAATGGCGTACAGGACTTCATTGGAGCGGCGCGTCCCTCGATAGCTGACCCGTTCCTGCCGAGTAAGATCGATCAGGGCCGAATCGACGATATTAGAGAGTGCATTGGTTGTAATATCTGTTACGCGCAAGATGGGGTCGGGAGCCCGATATCTTGCACGCAAAATCCGACCATGGGGGAGGAATGGCGTCGAGGTTGGCATCCTGATCGCGTTCCACCGAAACACGCCGATGAAACAGTACTGGTAATTGGTAGCGGTCCGGCGGGACTGGAAGCGGCCTGTACGCTGGGCCAACGTGGATACGAGGTAATACTGGCGGAAGCCGAAACCGAATTGGGCGGGCGTATCAATAGCGAGAGCCGTTTACCCGGGCTTGCAGAATGGGCCAGGGTACGGGACTGGCGGTTGGGACAAATTACCAAATCGTCGAATATTGAGGTCTACCCCGACAATCGGCTCGATGCCCCGGCAGTGCTCGAACTCGGGATGCAGCATGTCATTGTCGCCACAGGCGCCAAATGGCGCAGCGACGGGGTCGGCCGCTGGCGTTCGACTGCTTTTGAGGGTTGGGATCGGTCGAATGTGATATCGGTTGATCAGATATTAAGCGGTCATCTACCCGATGCCAGCGTCGCTATTTACGATGATGACCACTACTACATGGCGAGTGCAATTGCGTTAAAATTACGTGCCGAGGGCATTGCCGTGACGCTTGTAACGCCGCAGGGCAGGGCAGCCGGATGGAGTTATTATACCCAGGAGCAGCATCAGACCTTGAAAGCCATGTACGATGCCGGT
>JAPUFZ010000390.1 GCA_027293245.1 Gammaproteobacteria bacterium | reverse complement strand
GCACCGGCGACAATCGAGCCGGTATTAATACCGATGCGAACATTCAATGCCTCGCCGGAAAATTTTGTTGATGCCACGCATGAGAGCATTCCCTCGGCAGCATGAATAGCATTGGTGGCGTGATCCGGATTGGTAATCGGTACGTTGAAGGTTGCCAGAATAGCATCGCCCTGAAACTGGGTGACGACCCCATCGTGTTGTTCGAGTATTGCTACCATCGCCGAAAAGAAGGTATTCAGCACATCGACCATTTTTACCGGACCGAGCGATTCGGTCAGTTGCGTAAATGATTCGATATCGCAAAATAATATGGTCGCATCGACCTGTTGGGGTTTGATCTGGCCACCTCCTGCGAGTAACGAGCGTGCGACTTCTTCCGGCACAAACCTGCCGAGAGTTTCGCGAATCATTTCGCGTTCGTGCAGGCCCTTGACCATATTGTTGAAGGCTATACTGGCATCATTGAGCTCACGGATTTTGCTGCCCGAAAGCTGTGGAACCTTATCGAGCGATCCTGATTCGACGATCTGGGCAGCGCGCACGATGGCCTTGATGGGCGTACTTACCTTGTGGCCTACAAAAATTGAAGCGGCAATGGCAATCACCAGTACCGCGAGTCCCGCCAGCAGGGCGTTCCTCAGTTGTTTGAATTTACCGCTACCAAAAAGTGTCGTATTGATATACGCACCGATAGTCCAGGGTGCAGCTCCGTATCGACTGATGTCCCGGTACAGGTAGACGTAAAAATCATCCCCCCAGTTAATACCACTGGCCTTTGTGTCGACCATCGCCTCGGATATAAACAGCTCTGCCTCGTCGGGGGTCCAGATGCGGCTTAATACAATATCACCGAGTGATTCGAGAGTCGGCAGCGGCTGTTGCTTCACTTCAGAAGAAAACTGATCGTTGATCAACATCGGGTGTGCCAGCACAAACTGCCTGTCATAGAGTACAAACGGAGTCACACCGGTATCGGCATAATTCACCGATAAGAAATTCGACAGCTCGACCACGGGCAAGACTTGCGCGAACACACCGATAAATTCGCCGTTTTCATCGAGTAATGGAATGTCATGCAAAAGAGTTGTCATACCTACCGGCTGCTCTGCCCAGATCGGTGCTCGCCAGGACGGCTGCATTTGTATTTTAACCGCCTGTATCCATTCGATGATTTCCGGTCGAACCGACCAGTCCGTATCGACCACTTCGCGGGAGCCACGGAGCCAGCGCCGACTTCGACCATCGACCGTGACAATTGCGATACCGTTAACCTGTGGTGTTGCCGCCAGCACACCAAAAATATACTCGTCATAGCGGGTCAGATCGGACAAATCGTGAATATCTTTTGCGACCCAGATTGCCTGCTCCCGAATAGGTTTTAGCCTGGAATCCAGGCTTTGTTCCATCTCGGTTATCAGAGTCTCAGCCAGGTCCGCGCGCAATTGCCGAGTGCTACTGACCGCCTGTTCAAAGCCGAGATAGAGTACGATACCGACGGTGACAGCGAGTAAAATACTGGCACCGAATACGGTGATAGCGGTTATCGGAATACGGTAATTCTGCATCGTTTAAACGGCGACATGTTAGCTATTTGCTTTTTTTCATCATGGTTGCAAGATCCGCAAACGGATTATGGCGGGCAGTTTTATTTTTAGCTTGCGTAGCTAAATCGCCGTAACCCGAATCAGTCAGGCGTGAATGTTCGTTATCGTGGCAATAAACACACAACAACTCCCAATTGCTACCATCCGCCGGATTGTTGTCATGATCATGATCACGGTGATGAACGGTTAGCTCACGCAGATTTTGGCGATTGAATTCACGCGCGCAGCGACCACAAATCCAGGGATATAATTTCAATGCTTTTGCCCGGTATCCCTGCTCCCTTTCTTCACTGGCACGACGGGCCTGGGCAACGATTTGGTCCAGCTTCTGCGAAGACTTTTGTGTTGACATAGATTTAATCCGATATTGATTAAATTCGGTAATTAACAGGCAAAGGCATCACCAAAGTGCCCCTGCGTTTACCTGGATATCTTCCATGGTCAGGCCCTCTGCGACCGCCAGTCCGATACCCTGCAATCCACCGGTTACTATTGCTATGCGTTTTTCGGTCATTTCAGCTTCATTATTCAAAACCCGGTTACATTAATAAACCGGGGTTTAATTAGTCTACCAAAAAAACGACCTGCCCGAATGCTTCCTGACAACAGGCATTGCCAGACGCCGCCTAAACATATACTCTCACCGGCTTCCTGTTTGATGGAACTTTATGCGAAACCACCCCTTGTTGCCTTACTTACTGATTGTCACCGCCGGAGTGGTCTGGGGTAGTACCTTTTCATTGGCCCTGATCGCGACCGCGGATGGTACGCATCCGATGGCGTTGACCGCCTGGCAGGTGGTGCTCAGCGCATTTCTTTTTATCGTCATCTGTCTGATATCGAAAGTACCGGTATTTAATTTTCGGAACCTGCATGTCTATATTCTTATTGCTATTCTGGGCATAATCGCACCCGACCTGCTGTATTACTTCGCGGCGCCTCATTTGAACGCCGGCATTCTTTCCATTACTGTATCCACCGTGCCATTATTCACCTGCGCAATCATTTGGGCGATGCGATTCGAACCGTTAATACTAAAACAAACATTCGGCATACTACTGGGTATGATCGCGATCTTGTTATTAGTGCTCCCCGACCAGGGACTCAGTAGTGAAGATGCCAACTACTGGACCTTGCTGGTGGTTTTATGCGCCGTGTTTTATGCGGTTGAAAATGTTTATATCTCCAAAGGTATCAATGATGATTTAGATGTTCGAGAGTTACTCTGCGGATCTAATATAGTCGCAGTGGTATTTATGGTCCCGGCCACATCATCGATGGGATATGGTGTACCACTCGGCTGGGTGCTTAGCTCGGCGGGGTTGGCAATCTCTACTATCGCGATATTTAGTACGGTAGCCTACGTGATGTTTTTCTATACTATTAAAACAGCGGGACCGATTTTTGCCAGTCAGTGTGCTTATGTGGTAACCATATCGGGTGTACTTTGGGGTATAGTGATTTTTGCCGAAGTCCACAGCGTCTGGGTATGGCTCTCGGTGATAGTGATGATGGCTGGCCTGGTACTGGTTACCCCGATCGGTAAAAATTCTAAGGAATTGGCCCCACGCCCGGTTTAGTAGCCCGGGAAAACTCTGGAATGACTAGTATTATCAGTGTTTGACACTATATTATTACACTAATTACTTTTTGGATATTCGGTTGAGACTCTACTTTTGTATTTTATTTCTAATCCTGACGCTGCTGGCCGGGTGCACAGTATTTTCGCAACCCCTACCGACCGAACCACGTAGGACCCTACTCGAAGTTG
>JAPUFZ010000039.1 GCA_027293245.1 Gammaproteobacteria bacterium | reverse complement strand
GAAACTGGCCTCGCCGGTTTGCCGGGTTCCCAGCACTTCTCCCGCGCCGCGCATTTCCAGGTCCTTCTGCGCGATAACAAAACCATCCTGGTGGTTACGGATAATTTCCAGGCGTTGGGTGGCCTGGGCAGGCAGGTTGTTCTTTACCAGCAATATACAAAAACTCTCGCGTACGCCGCGACCCACCCGTCCACGCAACTGGTGTATCTGCGATAATCCCAGGCGCTCGGGATTTTCAATAATCATGATGCTTGCGTTGGGTACATCGACACCTACCTCGATGACCGTGGTTGCGACCAGTACATCGATATCACCCTGCTTAAAAGCCTGCACCACCGCTTCCTTTTGTGCTGTTTTCATACGCCCGTGTACCAGTCCGATTGATAACTGTGGCATCGCCTGCTGCAGGGATTCAAAAGTGCGCTCGGCTGCTTCGTACTGCAAGGCCTCCGATTCTTCGATCAGGGTACAAACCCAGTAAACCTGACCGCCGCCGGCACAGGCCCGGGCGACCGATTCAATCAAATTGGCGCGCTTCTGCTCCGATATCACCGAGGTAGTCACGGGCTTTCGGCCAGGTGGCAGCTCGTCGATTTGAGAATAATCGAGGTCCGCATAAATCGACATCGCCAGGGTTCGCGGTATGGGTGTCGCGGTCATGATCAATTGATGTGGCATTTCATGCCGGGTAATCTTTTTTTGCAGCGCGAGTCGTTGATCGACGCCGAACCGATGCTGCTCATCGATAATGATAAAACCCAGTGACTGAAATACCACGCTGGCCTGAAACAGAGCATGGGTACCAATCACGATGGCGGCTTCGCCCGAGGCGATCAAGCTCAGTTTTTGCTGCCTTTTTTTACCCTTATCGGCGCCCATCAGGTTGACTAGCTGCAGGCCAAGTGGCGACAGCCATTCACTGAAATTATGAAAATGCTGCTCGGCAAGTATTTCGGTTGGCGCCATCAGGGCACATTGAAAACCGGATTCCACCACTGGCAGGCAGGCGAGTGCAGCAACAATGGTTTTTCCACAACCCACATCCCCCTGCAACAGGCGGATCATCGGCTTGCCGCGATCAAAGTCCTGCAACAATGTCTTGACTACTCGTTGTTGTGCGCCGGTCAACTTGAATGGCAGACTGGCTGTTAATTTTCTAATCAGGTTACCATCTGTTTTAATCGCCGGGCTGCTCAATACCCTGATTTTCGCCCTCCGCTCGAGTAGTGCGAGCCGATGCGCGGTTAACTCTTCTACGATAAATCGAAATTGCGCCGGGTGCGCACGTTGCGCAATCAATTTGGTATCACGTTGCTGCTGCGGGCTATGCAGATGTAGCATGGCAGATTTAAAATCGGGGAACCCTTGCGCATCAAGCCAGCAAGACGGCAGCGTTTCGGCCATTTCATTGCCCTGCAGACTTTCGACCGCCTGGCGTACAATTTTTCCAATCGAGAGCTGGTGCAGGCCCTCGGTGGTCGGATACACCGGCGTCAGATTCTGTGCCAGTGGTGGTGGATCGTCAATATCGATCACCTCGATTTCCGGGTGGACCATCTCCAGTTCACCCTGGGCGATACGCACTTCGCCGAAGCAGCGCAGCCAGTGCCCTTTTTCCAGCATCGCTTGTTGGCGTTTACTAAAATAAAAAAAACGGACCGTCAGCACAGCACTGGCGTCTTCGAGTTTGGCAACCAGTACCCGGCGCGAGCGCCCCTGGCGTCGAAAACTCGTGGCTGCCTGTAACACCTGCGCCTGAATCAGGCTCCTGCTGCCGGGTTGCAGGGCACCAATCGGGGTCACCGTGGTACGGTCTTCGTAACGCAGCGGCAAATGAAACAACAGGTCGCGTAGTGTCAATATGCCGAGTTTTTGCAGTTTCTCCGCCACCCTGGGTCCAACCCCTTTCAGGTATCGAACCCCCTGAGCGGACCAGTCTCGCATTACTCCGTTACTGGTTATTCTAAAACCAGTACAGCATCCATTTCGACTTCGACCCCTTTTGGCAACGCGGACACCTGGATGGCAGCCCGGGCCGGATAGGGCTCGGTAAAATAACGCGCCATGATTTCATTCACGCTGGCAAAACAGCCCAGGTCAGTGAGAAATATATTCAGTTTTACAATATCCTTGAGACTGCCACCCGAGGCCTCGGCGACGGCCCTCAAGTTATCGAATACACGGGTTATTTGCGCCTCTGTACCACCGCGCACTACTTCCATACTCGCCGGGTCGAGTGGAATCTGACCGGAAATATAAACCGTATTATCAACCTTGACTGCCTGCGAGTAGGTGCCTATGGCCTGGGGCGCGTTATCGGTTTGAATAATTGTTTTTGCCATCATTAAGCCTCTCTTGAATTTAGCCAACCCCTGTACAGGTCCAGGTTCGGCAGGGAAAAAACCCGATTATGCGGCAAAACTGGAAGCTTGTGCCATTGATTTTGGGTAAAATCAGAAAATCATGTTTCACTGCTTTTGTTCGCACAGAGTTTGTTATGATTATTTGCGCCAGATTCGGTTGACGACCTGCAGACTGCGTAATTTTCTCATGATCCTGGCGAGGTGGGTGCGATCTTTTACCGTCACGACGAATTCGATGGTCGATATGCGCCCATCTTTTTCGGTTAAGTGTACATGCTCGATATTGGACGACGTATTGGCGATGGTTGCCGCCAGATTGGCCAGCACACCGCGTTGATTTGAAACCTGAATCCGCATGAAAGCGAGATACTCTCCTTCGACCTGTTCAGACCATTGCACCGATAACTGCCGGTTTTCACTGCTGGTCTCGGTTATATTAGGGCAATTTTGCTGATGCACGACTATGCCCTTACCCGAGGACATAAAACCAACAATCGCATCGCCGGGTACCGGTCGGCAGCACTTGGCGAAGGATACCACCATACCTTCCGTGCCCTTGATGGCGAGTGGTTTACCGGAATAATCAAATTCCGTTACGTCCTCAGATATATCGTACATGGCCTTGGCAACCAGACTGGAATTGCGATTGCCCAGGCCGATTTCGGCGAGCAGTTCCTGCGGGTCAGAGATGCGGTATTGTTCCAGCACGTGGGAAAGTTTATCCGGGGTGATGGCTTCTTCCCGACCGACCAGGTTGCTGACTGACTGCTGCAATAACCTCTGCCCAAGTGTAATGGCCTCGGCCTTTTGTAATGTTTTGAGAAAATGCCGGATATTGGTGCGCGCCTTGGCAGTAATCACGAAATCTAGCCAGCTGGGGTGTGGCCGGCTTGCATCGGAACAGATGATTTCGATGGTCTGCCCATTGTAGAGTGGATTGCTGAGTGGGGACATGCGGTTATCGATTCTCGCCGCAACACAGGTATTGCCGACGTCGGTATGCACTGCGTAGGCAAAATCTACAACTGTCGAGCCACGCGGCAATTTCTTGATGTCGCCTTTGGGTGTAAAAACGTAGATTTCATCGGGAAACAGGTCAACTTTTACGCTTTCGAGGAATTCCTGTGAACTGCCTGATTTTTGCTGCATTTCAAGTAAATTCTTCAACCATTCCAGGGCACGCGACTGGGCCTGCGTCGAACTATTATCACCTTCCTTGTAAAGCCAGTGTGCAGCAATTCCGGATTCGGCAAAGTGATCCATCTCTTCGGTTCTGATCTGCACCTCAATGGCGACACCATGCGGCCCAAACAAGCTGGTATGCAAAGACTGATAACCATTGGTTTTTGGAATCGCCAGATAATCTTTGAACTTGCCGGGCAGTGGTTTATACAGGTTATGCATGATGCCAAGCACGCGGTAACAGTCATCCACCGAATCGGTCGTGATGCGCACACCGAATACGTCGGTGAGCGACTTGAAACTGATTTTTTTCTCCTTCATCTTGCGGTAAATACTGTGAATATTTTTCTGCCGATATATCACCGCCGCATGGATATTTCCTTCCTTCAGACGATTACGTATTGCTTCCGCAATGGTATTGAATATTTCCTTGCGGTACCCGACTACTTCCTTACAGGCGCTCTCGAGGGCACGGTAACGCATCGGATAAGCACTCTTGATGGATAAATCGAGCAACTCGTGGCGCATCTTGAATATACCCAGACGGTTCGCAATCGGCGCGTATATATCCATGGTTTCTCGCGCGATACGTCGACGCTTGTCGGGCGGCATCGCGTCAAGGGTTCGCATGTTGTGCAGGCGGTCGGCGAGCTTGATAATAATGACACGTATATCCTTGGCCATTGCCAGCATCATTTTACGAAAGTTTTCCGCCTGAGCCTCGGCACGGCTACGGAAATCGATCTGGGTGAGTTTACTGACACCGTCAACCAGGTCGGCGACTTCTTCACCAAACTCGTCAACCAGGTTCTGTTTCAGGGTTGGCGTATCCTCGATCACATCGTGCAAAATCGCTGCGATGATGCTGTTGGCGTCCATACGCATTTCGCTGAGAATCCTGGCTACCGCAACCGGGTGACTGATGTAGGGTTCGCCTGAAACACGGCTTTGACCTTCGTGCGCGCGCGCGCCTAACAGGTAGGCGCGATAAACCTCATCGACTTGCCGGGGTTCCAGATAGGTATCAAGTTCTGCGCACAGCTCACCAATTCGAGTAGCATCCTCACTGAGCGGTTGTCCGTCAGCGACGACCTCGAACAGGTTAGCGTGTTCCGCGCGCGACATCATTGCATAGTTACCTTAAGCTTTCGTGATTCATAGAGGGACACGAAAATTAACGACATAACAGATAGTTATATCACATTTAGCTAATATAGTTTAGGTTTACGCAGGCGGTTGGGCCGCGCTGTTGCGCGGGAGCGTAAAAAGAACGGTTTGCAGGAGTAAAAAACCGCCTTATTCGGGGAGTTCCTGGTTTCTTAAACTCGCCTGAGCAATTTCGCGTATCAGTTGGTCGTCGGTCGAAATCCTTTCCATTTCGCGCTGGGTTTCCATTTCATCCATACTTTTTACCGAAATCAGGTTTTCAGCAATTTCTCGTAACGCAATAACGGTGGGCTTATCGTTTTCGGCAGGAACCAATGGGTCGGCACCCTGCGCAATTTGTCGCGCGCGACGCGCTGCCAGCAAAACCAGGTCAAAGCGGTTATCGACATGTTCAAGACAATCTTCAACGGTAATACGGGCCATATTTTAGCTCCGGGGTCTGCTATACGATAAAAGGGGCGTTATTCTAGCCAAATATGCGTCAAATCGGAAGGATTCTCTGAAAAATTCGTCAGCCTGGTTCCGCAATAACAGGCACGCCAAATTTCTAGCCAATTTCTTCCTAAAATCAATGCCTTAAAAACAAGGGTTGCGCCCGTTTTCGATATTGCCGCAAATTTATCGGGTTCAGTAAGGCTTTAATTAGTCGATAATTTTAGGAATAGAATCAAATAAAGCCTTATATTTCGTCTTTTGGCGACTCAAAGTCAGGCTTTGCACGTGAGTAATGCACTCAAGGTCGTATAAGGCCCGTTCAAATTCTTCATTAATGACCACAAACTGTGCGTCACCGTAGTGTGACATTTCACTATCGGCTTCCATCATGCGCCGGTCGATGGCTTTCCTGTCCTCGGTTGCGCGATCGACCAGGCGCTGCTCCAGCGCCTCCCGCGAAGGCGGCAGGATAAAGATGCAAATTGTTTCCGGCATCCTTTCTTTGACCTGGCGGGCGCCCTGCCAGTCGATTTCGAGAATGACATGCTTACCACTGTCGAGCATTGCCTCGACCGAGGCGCGTGCCGTGCCATAGTAATTATCAAACACACTGGCGTGCTCGAGAAAATGACTATCGGCTACCATTTGCTCGAATTTGTCGACCGAAACAAAGTGATAATCTACGCCATCGATTTCTCCGGGGCGCATATTTCGCGTTGAATGCGAGACACTAACCGAAAGCGAGCTCTGTTTCCTCGACAGCAACGCTTTCACCAGACTGGTTTTGCCAGCACCCGAAGGCGCGGAAATAGTAAACAGGCAAGTAGATATCATTCAGGATCCTTTCGTTTTTTTAAATGAAGAATGTTGGTTTTCTCGATATCCAGCTATTGTAATGACAGTTTGGGTTTAGACCAATACACTTGCCTTATTATATTTTATCGGACATCCAGTGCTGAGCCAGAATTATATCGATCGATTCCAGGGACTGGCCAGAGTTTATGGTTCCAGTGCACTCGAACAACTATACCAGGCCCATTTCTGTATCGTCGGCATTGGTGGTGTTGGCTCCTGGGCTGCAGAAGCCGCTGCGCGCTCCGGCATAGGCAATATCAGCTTAATTGATCACGATGATATCGACATCGGCAACACCAATCGCCAGGTCCATACCCTCGACAACACCATCGGCGCAAGCAAAGTCGAGGTACTCAGGGACCGAATACTACAGATTAATCCCGAGTGTCACTGTGTCGCGATCGACGATCTGGTGACCCGCGCCAGTATCGGCAAGTTTAACTTTGCCCAGTTTGACTACGTCATCGATGCGATAGACCAGGTACAGCACAAGTTATCACTGGTTCATCATTGCCGGCGCAACAAGATACCAGTTGTCTCCACCGGCGGGGCCGGTGGACTAACCAATCCGAGCAAAATCGAAGTGGCTGACCTGACACAAACCTACAACGACCCCCTGCTCGCCAAACTGCGCTCCAACTTACGTCATCAAATAGGCTATAGCCGAAATCCGAAGCGCCGGTTTGCGATCGACTGCATATTCTCGACCGAGCAGGCGGTATACCCGGCCGCTAACGGCACTGTGAGTTTTGCCAAACCAGGTCAGGATGAAAGAACCACCCTCGATTGCGCCAGTGGCATCGGGTCGTTTGTCGGTGTGACCGCCAGTTTCGGCTTTATCGCGATTTCCCACGCGATTTCAAAATACCTGCGAAAACAGGAGTCGTAGCACCATTATTTAAAACTGTTCTACGTCCCCAATTTGCTCATAACTCGATTGCACCCAGGTTCAACCCGTGTTTGCGAGCGCAGGCTTTCGCGTCTTCATATCCCGCATCGGCGTGTCGCATGACCCCTGAAGCAGGATCATTCCACAGAACCCGCTTGATACGTTCGCTCGCAGCATCGGTGCCGTCGCAGCAGATAACAAGCCCGGCATGTTGTGAGTAACCCATACCAACGCCACCACCATGGTGAAACGAAACCCAGGTAGCACCGCCCGATGTACTCAGTAAAAGGTTTAACAGGGCCCAGTCAGAAACCGCATCGGAACCGTCCATCATTGATTCGGTTTCACGGTTGGGGCTGGCAACAGAACCCGAATCAAGGTGGTCTCGACCGATCACAATCGGCGCTTTTAACTCCCCCGACCTGACCATTTCATTGAAAGCCAGGCCGAGACGATCGCGGTCACCCAGACCGACCCAGCAAATACGCGCGGGTAAGCCCTGGAAGCTGATGCGGCTTTGTGCCATGTCCAGCCAGTTATGAAGATGTGGGTCATCCGGAATCAGCTGTTTCACTTTGGCGTCGGTTTTGTAAATATCCTCCGGATCACCCGATAAGGCTACCCATCGAAACGGGCCGACGCCTCGACAAAACAGGGGCCGGATATAAGCAGGTACAAAACCGGGGAAATCGAAAGCATTTTTCACACCAAGATTGAAGGCTTCCTGTCGAATATTATTACCATAATCCACCGTGGGAATGCCCTGCCGGTGAAAATCCAGCATCGCCTGTACGTGTACAGCCATCGATTTTCTCGCCTCTTTGGCCACCAGTTCCGGATCGGTACTCCGCTTCATGGTCCATTGTTCCATGCTCCAGCCTATCGGCAGGTAACCATTCACCGGATCGTGCGCCGAGGTTTGATCAGTCACCAGGTTGGGCTTGACGCCACGCTTCACCAGTTCGGGTAGAATTTCACCGCCGTTGCCCAACAGGCCGACCGAAATCGCCTCACCATTGGCGCAGGCGCTATCTATTATTTGCAGGGCCTGATCCAGAGAATCTGCCTTGCGATCCAGATATTTGGTGCGCAGCCTGAAATCGATGCGATCCGCGTCGCATTCGATGCACAATATGCTGTACCCGGCCATGGTCGCCGCCAGCGGCTGTGCACCACCCATGCCACCCAGGCCCGAAGTTAAAATCCACTTGCCGCGGGTATCGCCGTCGAAGTGCTGGCGTCCGGCTTCGACAAAGGTTTCGTAGGTGCCCTGGACGATGCCCTGGCTACCGATATAAATCCATGATCCGGCGGTCATCTGGCCATACATCATTAATCCCTTGCGATCGAGTTCGTTGAAATGCTCCCAGGTCGACCAGGCCGGCACCAGGTTAGAGTTTGCAATCAGTACTCGCGGCGCGTCGACGTGAGTTCTGAAGACCCCGACCGGCTTGCCAGACTGGATTAACAGGCTTTCATCATCTTCCAGCGCTTTCAGGCACTCGAGTATCTTGTCGTAGCATTCCCAGTTACGTGCCGCGCGCCCGATACCACCATAGACGATAAGCTGTTCGGGTATTTCGGCGATTTCGGGGTCCAGATTATTCTGAATCATTCGGTAGGGTGCTTCGGTTAACCAGCTCTTGCAGCTTAGCTCTGTGCCGCGTGGGGCACGAATTTTGCGGGTCTTGTCGGTACGATCTAAAGACATTTGATTATCCTCGGGCTTAAGCGCTATTGTAAGGAGTACTAAATTGCATAACGGGCACCCAGGTCGTAACGGCTACTGGGATAGGTCATGGTGACATGAGTAACGACCTGCTGGTTCTTCCAGGTTCGTCGTGAGAGTTGCAGGCAGGGTTCGCTACTGGTAATCAATAACGCCTCGCGTGCTTGTTCATCGGGCATAACGGCGCGTACGATGTGTTCCATTTCATCAGGCTGAAATTGCTTTAACAGGTAACTCGTCGATGTAAAGCGACTGAAATCCTGTTCCAGAAAATCAGGGACCAGATCGGGATTCACATATCGTGACTCCAGCTGAATCGGAATATCTTCCTGAAAATGTACCGCATTAAAAAAATAGATCGCCTTGCCGACCTGTACCTGCATCTGTGAAGCTATCTCCGGATCAGGCGTTTCGCAACTCAAAGACAATACCTGCGACCAGTGTCGCTTGCCGCCCTCTTCGATTTCAATTGCTATATC
>JAPUFZ010000389.1 GCA_027293245.1 Gammaproteobacteria bacterium | reverse complement strand
TATTGCCGAGAAGGGTTCTGTTACCATCGATGGTACCAGCCTGACTGTTAACCGGGTCGATAATAATCGCTTCGAGGTCAATATAGTGCCGCATACGCGTGAAAAGACTCTGTTTCAGTATTATCGCCTTCAGTCGCAGGTTAATATCGAGGTTGATATTATCGCTCGATATCTTGAGCGACTGATGCGCGGCAGGGCGGACGCCAATAATACTTCTGATAAGCAGTTGATGGCTGCACTGCTAAAATCAGGTTTTATCAAATCATGATAGCCGGGCTATCAAAATGAAACTGAATAGTACCAAAGAAATTATCGAAGATATCAGGGCCGGAAAAATGGTCGTCATCATGGATGATGAGGATCGTGAAAATGAAGGCGATATATTGATGGCTGCCGAAATGGTGAAAGCCGCCGACATTAATTTTATGGCAAAACATGGCCGTGGTCTCATTTGCCTGACCCTGTCCGAGCAGCGTTGTAGACAACTTCGCCTGCCCTTGATGGTGGGTGATAGTAAAGCCCAGATGGAAACTAATTTTACCGTGTCTATCGAAGCAGCCGAGGGTGTTACTACCGGTATATCTGCAGCGGACCGGGCAACCACTGTCCGTGCGGCTGTTAAGGCAGATGCGCAAGCCGAAGATATCGTCCAACCGGGGCATATTTTCCCGGTGATGGCGCGTAAGGGCGGTGTCCTGTTTCGTGCAGGTCACACCGAAGCCGGTTGTGATCTCGCGCGCCTGGCTGGGTTTCAGGCAGCGGCTGTGATTGTCGAGATTCTCAATGATGATGGTAGCATGGCGAGAAGAAACGATCTCGAGGTCTTCGCCAAAAAGCATGGATTGAAAATAGGCACTATAGAAGACTTGATACGCTACCGTATTGAAAACGAACATACCATTGAACGCATAGTCGAGACGCGCTTTCCGACCGATTATGGTGAATTCGAGTTGTTCGCTTACGAGGATACCACTGCCCAGGAACTGCATTTCGCACTGGTAAAAGGTAAAATTGACCCTGACCAGGCCATCCTGGTACGGGTACATGTACAAAATACGCTTACCGATACATTGCTGGGTACCGTAGGCCGCGGGTGGCCATTACACGATGTAATGAAAACCATCGATAAGGAAGGCCAGGGCGTCATTGTTTTTTTACGACAGGCCGAATCGCCCAAAGAGATGGTGGCAAAAATTGAATCAATAATCCGCGATGAGAGCAGTCACGAAGAAGATAATCCTGATGATTTGAGAACCTATGGTATTGGTGCGCAAATTCTCGCTGACCTCGGTGTGCGCAAAATGAGTGTACTGAGTGCGCCAAAGAAATTTCATGCGTTGGCCGGGTTTGGTCTCGAAGTGGTTGAATATTATTCCGATTAACGCGGGTTGTTAGGTTTGAAAGATATCTGGAAAGAGGTACTGGTATGAGTGAAGTAAAACAGATCAATGGTGACCTTACTGTGAACCAGGCAAAGCTGGCCATCGTAGTCGGTCGCTTTAACGGGTTCATCGTTGAGAGCCTGTTACAGGGTGCACTCGACACACTACAGCGGGCGGGAATCAAGGAAGCGGATATTACTGTCAGCCATGTTCCAGGCGCTCTGGAAATGGCACTGGTTGTGCAAAGGTTTGCGACCTCGGAGAAATTCGATGCGATCATTGGTCTCGGTGCCGTGATTCGTGGATCGACACCCCATTTCGATATTGTCGCAGGTGAAAATGCAAAGGCGATGGCAAACCTGGCATTGCAGCATTCAATTCCTGTAATCAATGGTGTCCTGACCACCGATACCATCGAGCAGGCCATCGAACGCGCCGGAACCAAAGCTGGCAATAAGGGAGCAGACGCTGCGATGGCGGCGATGGAAATGATTAGTTTACTAAGAAAGATCGGTTAGCCGGTATCGATGAAAACTATCCCGGCAGATAACGCGCGATTTATCAAGAAGCGCAAGCATGCTCGTAACAAGGTTTTGCAGGCGCTCTACCAATGGCAAATTTCCGGCGAAGATCTAGACTGGATCAAGCAACACTATATGGAAGAGCAGGGTGTTTCTGCCGGCGATGAAGCCTACTTTCTTGAACTGCTTTATCAAATTCCTGCCGAGGTCAAACAGCTCGACGAGACCTACCGAAAATTTATCACAAACTCAGAAGACCGTGTTGATCCGATCGAACGCAATATACTGCGCATCGCCACCTATGAATTTATTCATCATCTTGAAATTCCCTACAGGGTAGTCATCAATGAGGCGGTTAATTTGGCCAGGACTTACGGTGCCGACGAAGGCCACAAGTTTGTGAATGGCGTACTCGACCCGCTGTCCCGGCAAATTCGAAATCTAGAAGCTGCCACCTGACGGGGCGCCAGGGTTTCACCTACAGGTCTCACTCCGTGTCGTTGAATGAATTTTCACTAATCGAGCGTTACTTCGCTAATATCGGTTCGGCACGCTATCCCGCTATATTATCCCTGGGCGACGATGCTGCAGTGGTTAGTGTGCCTGAAGGAATGCAGGCTGTGATGAGCATCGATACACTGATCAGTGGTGTACATTTTCCTGAATCAACCCCTGCCGCAGATATAGCCTGTAAGGCCCTGGCGGTTAATCTGAGTGACCTCGCGGCCATGGCGGCGACACCTGCCTGGTTTCTGTTATCACTGAGTTTGCCTGATTTTGACGCAAACTGGTTGCAGTCATTCTCCGAAGGCCTGAAGCAAACCGCCGAGCAGTATCAGGTTGAGCTGATCGGCGGTGATACCTGTCGCGGTCCGTTGTCAGTCACGGTGCAGGTAACAGGGCTAGTTGAAGTCGGTCGGCAGCTAACCCGGGACGGAGCCCGGGTAGGTGATAAAATTCTGGTTTCAGGGGTCCTCGGCAATGCTTCGCTGGGTCTCGCGCATTTGCAGCAGCGCACGGTATTACCGGAATCGATTAAAGATTTGTGTTTATCGGCATTGAAGCGGCCAGTCCCACGCCTCGAACTGGTAGATTTTCTTGGCCGACATGCCTCGTCCGCGATAGATCTTTCAGATGGTCTGGTTGGGGATTTAGGCCATATTCTTCGACGTAGCCGGGTCGGCGCCCTGATTCGACAGGCAGACTTGCCGGTGAACCACTGGATCAAACAAAATGAGGCTTATGCCCATGCACTAAATGGTGGTGATGACTATGAGCTGTGTTTCACCCTGGCGAGTAAATTTTGGCCTGCCGTTGTGTCATGGAATCTGGATAACCCTGATTGCTTACTCACTGAAATCGGTGAAATTACAGATTCGAACTACACTCTTATTGAGGGTAATCAGGCGATCGATTTAAACGACTGGCATGGGTATCGACATTTTGACTAGGCCAATACCAGCTTCGATGTTGTCTAATCCGATCCATTTTCTGTCCCTGGGGTTCGGTTCGGGCCTGTCGCCCTACGCACCCGGGACCATGGGTACTCTGGTAGCCATTCCCCTGTATTTGCTCTTGAGTCAGCTTGAGTTGGTGCCTTATTTAATAGTCGTAGCCGCCGGATTTTTTATTGGTGTTTTCCTTTGTCATAAAACCAGTAAGGCCCTCGGCGTTCACGATCATTCGGGAATTGTATGGGATGAATTTATTGGATACTGGATTACCATGATTGCGATTCCAGCTGTGACCTGGCAATGGATTTTGGCCGGTTTCCTACTGTTTAGATTCTTTGACATCGTCAAACCATGGCCGGTAAAACTCGCCGATAAACGCATAACGGGTGGCTTTGGCATCATGATTGATGATCTGCTCGCCGGTTTATATGCATTTGCATGTCTCCAGATATCCTGGCTGTTTTGGCTTAAAGAACTATGAATAAATCAACACGACTGATGTTATTGTTGCTGGTATTTTACCTGTTCGCGCCCGCGTCCATGGCGGTCGAAGTACGAGTGATCGCCCTGTTTACTAACAAGGCCCTGTTGCAAATAGAGGGCGAGCAAAAGCTGCTCAGCAAGGGTGAGACCTTCAAGGGCGTCACGCTGGAGTCGGCCTCGGGCCGAGGTGCGGTTGTGATAATAGATGGGAAAAGCCAAAAACTCGGTTTAAATCAGTCGATTCAGGGTAGCTTCAAAAAGCGCCAGGTCAGGATTAAAAAAATCTATCCGGAGTTACAGGGTATGTATTATGTCAATGGCAAGATTAATGGCAAGCCAACGCGTTTCCTGGTCGATACCGGGGCCACCTTTGTTACCATGAGTGGTCGGCACGCCAGCCAGATTGGTATCGATTTTAAAAAGGGGGAGAGAGGTTATGCCAATACGGCGGCAGCCACTGTACCGGTATGGAAGATTACGCTGGACAGTGTCATGGTCGGTGGTATCAGGGTAGTCAATGTAGCAGCAATGGTTATCGAGGGCTCGAATCCCCGTGAAGCGCTACTGGGCAACTCATTCCTCAGACATACCGAACTTGAACGCAGTGGTATCGTAATGAAATTGCAGCAAAAATACTGACCCGCAATTTATTGAAACCCGCATATGAAACTGATTCTACTTTGGTAGAATACGGCCCCGGATTTTAACTTCACATCTGAATGACTCAGAATTAATCAGAGGCTCCTTAATGATTAAAACCCGTTTCGCCCCCAGCCCTACCGGTTTTCTACACCTGGGCGGTGCTCGTACCGCTTTATTTTCATGGCTTTTCGCAAGAAAAATGGGCGGCACATTCGTATTACGAATAGAGGATACGGATCGAGAACGCTCGACTGAAGCTTCGGTTCAGGCAATTCTGGACGCCATGCGCTGGTTGAAGCTGGATTATGAAGAAGGCCCTTATTACCAGACCAAGAGATTTGATCGCTATAGCGAGGTAATACATCAGTTAATCAAACAGGACAGTGCATACTATTGTTGCTGTTCAAAACAACGACTGGAATCACTCCGCGCGACCCAAATGGCAGCGAAGGAAAAACCACGCTATGACGGTTGCTGTCGAGAGCTTAACCTGAAACCGGGTAGTGATTCTGAACTGGTAGTAAGGTTTAAAAATCCGCAGCAGGGAGTAGTTAAATTTTACGATCATGTCAAAGGTGATATTAGCGTTAGCAATGCGGAGCTGGATGATTTGATTATCGCTCGTAGCGATGGCACCCCAACCTATAATCTGACCGTAGTGGTTGATGACATGGAGATGCAAATCACCCATGTTGTGAGAGGCGATGATCATGTCAATAATACCCCCAGACAGATTAATATCCTTAAGGCTCTGGGTGCCGAATGCCCCGAATACGCACATCTACCGATGATCCTCGGTGATGATGGGAAACGCCTGTCAAAAAGACATGGGGCAGTGGGTGTCATGCAGTATTTTGAGGATGGGTATCTTGCCGAGGCGTTACTGAATTACCTGGTACGACTGGGCTGGTCACACGGAGATCAGGAATTATTTAGCATATCCGAAATGATCGAATATTTTTCTCTCGATGATATTAATAAATCGGCTTCTATTTTTAATACTGAAAAACTGAAGTGGCTTAATGCGCAATATTTAATATCCCAGCCAGTCGAGCAAATTATCGCTCTGGTCAAGCAACGCCTGCAAAAAATTGGCGTCGATTTTGACGATCAAACGGATTTTCACAGTATTGTCGATCTATATCGGCAGCGGGTATCGACCATTAATGAATTGACCGACGATATCCTCTATTGTTTTTGTGATTTTGATGAATATGACGAAAAAGCTGCTAAAAAAACATTACGACCGGTCGCATTGGAACCATTAA
>JAPUFZ010000388.1 GCA_027293245.1 Gammaproteobacteria bacterium | reverse complement strand
GGTAAAAGAGCGTAAATCTCAAACCTTATAGTTATTTCTAATACCGAACATATCTGCTATGGGAACTTGTTTTATTGTGCATTGTCACAAACTTCTGTAATTTATAATTATTAATTAACAATAAATTCGGTAGCTGGATGTTTAATACGATCGATCGTTTTGGGCTGGTTGCTATTATATTGCACTGGGTAATAGCCCTGACCATATTCGGCCTGTTTGTTGTGGGCTGGTATATGATCGATTTAACCTACTACGACAAGCTTAAATACACTCTACCGGCTTTTCATAAAAGTATTGGCATGCTGTTGATATTGGTTTTCGGTTTTTGGGTGATCTGGAAATTGATCAATTTAACACCAGAACCAGTCGAGGGCAGTACCCGCTTTGAAATTATCGCATCCAAACTGGCGCACCTGGGGCTTGCTGGATTGATTGCAATAATCCTGCTAACCGGATACCTGATTCCCACCGCAAAAGGAATGGGTATCAGTGTATTCGGCTGGTTTGAAGTGCCGGCGACAATAACCAGTATCCCCCAACAGGAAGACATAACCGGGCTGATTCATAAGTACCTGGCCTATACGATTATCGGGCTCGCCCTGTTACACGCAGCTGCCGCTTTGAAACACCATTTTATTAATAAAGACGATACCCTGAGAAGAATGTTGGGCAGGGTGTCGCGAAACAAGTAAGTCACACATCTGAAATCTTATAGGAGTTATTAAAGTATGAAACTAAAATCTGCATTGGGCCTGGGAATGGTCATGGCCATGATATTTTTTGCACCATTAATGGCTGCAGAGTATGTAATCGACAGGGAAGGCCAACATGCCAATGTCAATTTCAAGGCAAGCCATCTGGGGTTTTCCTATATCACTGGCAGATTTAATGATTTCGAGGGCAGTTTCAGTCATGATCCTGACAATCCTTCCGCCTCAAAAGTCAGTGTAACGATTAATGCCAGGAGCCTGGATACCAACCATGCGGGGCGTGACAAGACTCTACGCAGTGAACAATTCTTCGAAGTGGCAAAATATCCCACCATTACCTTTGAGAGTACCGGATACGTCGCTGGGTCGGGTGGGGGCAAGCTCATGGGCGACCTCACCATTCATGGTATTACCAATACCGTTACCATCGATGTCAAACACGTCGGTGAAGGTCCTGACCCCTGGGGGGGTTATCGCAGTGGCTTCGAGGGAACAATAATGCTGACGGCATCAGACTACGGGCTACCGGAATGGGTTGGCGATATTGAAATCTCGTTGAATGTCGAGGGTGTTCGACAATAAGTTGCTGGTAACCAGGGCTCGCGCATGGGTCCTGGCAACAATAATATTAGCCTACTGGTCTGATGCTAGAATGCCAGTAACAGCTATGAAAATTTCACCTCAAGTTGAAAACCTGTTGCAAACACTGGCAGATATCCTGTATGCCGGAATTCCACGATCGCGACCGTCCCGGAGTTCACTGCAAAATTGTAAAATTGTTTCTCACCGTGGTGAGCACGATAACAAGTCTGTAATGGAAAATACGCTGGCCGCTTTTGACCGCGTCGTGGAAAGTGGAGTCTGGGGAATCGAATTCGATATCCGCTGGACCCACGATTTGAAACCGGTCGTGATCCACGACACTGATTGCCGGCGTGTATTTGGTAAATCACTGGTAATCAACGGGGTCAGGCTGGATGAGTTACAGGCCGCGGTCCCTGAAATTCCGAGCCTGGAACAGGTGATTCAAAGATACGCCGGGAAAGTACACTTGATGGTGGAGTTAAAACAGGACGAATTTTCAAATCACCAATCGCAACGCGAGTGTCTGCAAAATTTGTTTTCAAATTTGACGCCCGCGTTGGACTTTCATATTCTTGCACTTTCTCAGCATATTTTTAGCCTGGTGGATTTTCTTCCAGATAACGCATTGCTGCCTGTGGCTGCGTTTAATATCAGTGAATTCAGTGAAAAAACGTTACAGAAAAATTATGCCGGTATCAGCGGTCAATACCTGTTAGTGACTAACAAGCTTATTCGAAAGCACGGTCAACTCAATCAAAAAGCGGGCACCGGATTTGTGGGTTCGCGATTTTGTTTTTACCGGGAACTGAATCGGGGGGTCGAATGGATATTCACCAATCATGCCCTGAAAATGCTCGCGATCAGGAATAAACTACTGCAATCGAAGTGACAGTGTGTATCAGCCAGGGATGGCCACAGGGACTTTTCAGCTTGATTTTTGTGCGTTGGGCGCCGCAGGGGTGGTGGAAATATAATCCTGTTCGAACGCCGGTTTTTCTGTTTCCGAATCAGATTCCTGGTCGGTTTTCTTTATGATGACAGTCTTGGTGAAGTCTTCTTCGCTATCTGCATCGCTACCTGCGGTCTTTACGGTTTCTGCAAATTCTTCTTCGGTATCGCTATCGGCGAGTGAATCCTCGGTTTCGGGGTCGATCAGTTCCATCTCCGCAAAAGGGTCAGGGGCCTCTTCTTCATCGAAAACATGCTCGGCAGGAGCTGCCTCGGCTGCCGCCTCGACCATTTGTACATCGATCAAAGGGTCGACAAAATCTTCCTCGGTAACCGTTTGCACAAATTTTGACTCAATACCGGTAGAGTCTGCTTCTAATTCGGAAAAGGGGTCGAATGATTCGTTTTCACCGGCAGTTTCGACATCTGCTTCTACAGCGCTCGCGGTTGGTACTGTCTCGAACACGGCTTCAACTGGTTTTTCCTCGCTGGACTCTTCGGCAACGGGCTCGTCGTCTACGACACTATTGACAACTTCTTCCTCAACAACAGCCACATCTGGTACTGATTCGAACACGGCTTCAGCGGGATCTTCATCGGGCGAACTCTCCACAACTTGTTCGGCGATAATACCAGTCCTGATGACCGCATTGGTCGCCCTGCCAGTTGTATACTGAATGTTCGGCGGTAGTATTT
>JAPUFZ010000387.1 GCA_027293245.1 Gammaproteobacteria bacterium | reverse complement strand
AATAAAATCTTTGCCGAGTATTTTCAGCAGCGCTTCACTGCCGATAGTCGCATCGAGGGCGGCGACGAGATTAAGCGGCAGATTTTCATCTCTGATGTCAACGGTGTCATTGCAGGGTTCACCTGGGTCGAGCTTCTGCGTCATGCCATGCCACATCCCGGCCAGTGTAACGGCCATGGCCAGGTAAGGATTAGCATCGGCGCCCGGGACCCTGTTTTCCACGCGCCAGGCATTATTCTTGGCGAGTGGAATGCGAAAGGCTACGCTACGATTTTCTATGCCCCAGGTGAGGCTGACCGGAGCGCAATTGGCACCACCCACATACCTTCGGTAAGAATTAATATTCGGTGCCCAGAATGACATGGAAGCCGGCATCGTATCCAGCAAGCCACCGATCGCATGCAACAGGCGTTGGTGAGGTTTATCCCCCGCGGCGAAAATATTTTTACCCTTGTTGTCGACCACACTGATATGCATGTGTAAGCCATTACCTGGTTGGTCCAACAGGGGTTTGGCGATAAAGCTTGCCATCATGCCGTGTTGCTTCGCGACCTCGACGACGATGCGTTTGAATAAACAGGTTTCGTCTGCGGCGCGCAAGACGTCTGAGTGATGATTGAAATTGATCTCGAACTGGCCGGCGCCCATCTCGGCTGATATAGCGCCTGTTTCGATCGACTGTTGATTGCAGGCGTCGATCATATCGTCGATGACGCGCTCAAAATCCGAAATGCGAGTACTCGACAAAACCGTGGGTGCATCGAGTCGACCTGTTTTCGGGTTACGCACAATTTGAATCAGGTCCTGCTCATTGCGCTCGCGATCAAATAAAAAGAACTCCAGTTCGAATGCGACGGTCGGATACCATTTTTTGTCCTCGAAAGCCTGCAGCACTTTTTTAAGCAGGTTACGCGGCTCGAAGAAAGTCGGCTCACCACCGTTAAAGGAGGTAGCCATCATTTGTGCGCGCGGCCTGCTACCCCATTGATTGAGACACAGGCTGCCGGGAATGAGATAAAAATGGGCGTCGGGGTCACCGTCATCGCTGCCGTAGCTTATATCGTCCAGTAGTTCGCCGATGGTACTGAGTACAAACATGCTCATCGGCAAGGCGAGCCCGTCGCGGGCAAAGGACTCCAGTTTTTCAATCGGGTAACGCTTGCCAAAAAAGTGACCGCTGATATCGACTGCAAGAATCTCGAACTCGCTTATGCCCGGGTGTTTTTGGGTAAAATTTTTAATTTCCTGCTGTAGCGGATTGCGGGATTTTGAATTCATATCTGGTTACTCGGGATTAATATAGTCAAATTTATGTGATCACAATAAATCTATCCGGTGTGGATTTGGTCCAGTTCACACAGGGAATAAACTTCGGTTATGTGATCACGATATTGAGAAACTTTGTCAAAATTAAATTTTAAGCCACGCCTTGAAAATAGTTGTGGATACCTTCAACGGTCTTAATGGAGGCGATACCATCACGAATATCAGCCTCGATAGCGCGTCGCAGGCCAAAACTATTCTGCTGTTTCAGGGCTTCAATCGCCTCGGCATGTCGATCGACGATATAAATCTTCTCAAGCTTGCTGATTGCGATCCGCGAAAAGGGCCCGAGCTGTAACCACAGACTTTCGATTAACGGCACCACAATCTGGTAAGGGTTGGCGCTATAAAGACTGCGATGGAAATCCTGGTTGTGCAGGCTGGCTGATTCGACATCGCCTTGCTCTACGGCCTGGTCGACTAATGTATCTATTCGTTCCAGATTGGCTATATCCTGTTCTCTTATAAAGGGTAATGCCTTTTCTGCCGCATGGGCTTCCAGCAATATTCGTAATTCGCAGAGCTCGCTGAATTTCTCTGCCGTCATCATCGGTACGATAACACGCCGGTTATTTTTAGCTTCGACCGCGCCTTCGCAGGCGAGGCGGTGCAGGGCTTCGCGTACCGGCATCGGACTTACACCCAGCACCTCTGCCAGGCCTCGAATGGTGAGTGGTATGCCGGGTGCTATTTTACCGCATAACAGATTGGTGCGGAGCAGTTGATAAACCCACTGGTTGGTTTTCATCTCGGCTGTTTTTTCTAGCATGAGTAATTCGGGGCCAGCCGATTTAAGCGTTTTCATGTAACTGAATTATCCGATTTAACGAGTAATTATTTAATCACAAAATTGAAACAGAAACCATAAGTAGTGTTCAATCAGCAGTTTTCTTGATAGAATATTGTGATCACAAATATTAGATATTTTTAGTTTAACCCTCTAAATCTTTGTTTAATGGCAGCTCACTATTTGTCGATTGTTGGTTCCTGGTGGTATATTGCGCGTGACAAATTTGGACTATGACGAAATGAAAATAGGTATACTCGAAACCGGAATATTAAATGAAAAATTTGTCGATCATTTCGTCCCTTATCCTGTCATGTTTGCTAACTTGCTCGATCGTGCGGGCCGGGGCCTTGAATATCGAACCTATGGTGTGATCCACGGTGAAATACCCGCGTCCACCAGTGAATGTGACGGTTGGCTAATCACCG
>JAPUFZ010000386.1 GCA_027293245.1 Gammaproteobacteria bacterium | reverse complement strand
ATTGATCGCAACAATATCGGCAAAATCGAGCATATCAATCTTTTCGAGCTGGATCTGCGAGCCAAATTCCGGGGTCATGACATAAAGCGAAGTATCGACCAGCGGCACAATCGCAGCATCGCCCTGGCCGATACCGGGGGTTTCGACGATGATCAAATCGAAAGCACAGAGTTTGCAGGCGGCGATGACATCGCTAATCACTTCGGGAATCTCGGCAACCGAGTCGCGCGTAGCGATTGAACGCATGTATATATTGGCGTGATTGATCGCATTCATGCGGATGCGATCACCGAGCAGCGAGCCGCCGGTTTTGCGCCGCGTTGGATCGATCGCGATGATTGCGATTTTCAACCGGTTTTGTTGATCGAGGCGAAAGCGTCGAATAATTTCATCGGTTAGCGATGACTTTCCTGAGCCACCGGTACCGGTTATGCCGAGTACCGGAGTGATAGGTGCGGGACGCTCCTGTCTAATTTGCCGGAGCAGTGATTTCTTCACCGAACCATTTTCCAACGCAGTGATCAGGCTCGATAATGCATTTAAATCATGATCTTTCAGTGCGTCGATCGAGTCGGGTGCCTGTGCACCCGGGTCATACTGGCAGTGCTCGATCATGTCTAATATCATGCCCTTCAGACCCATTTTCTGGCCATCCTCGGGCGAGTAAACGCGGGTCACCCCGTAAGCCTCGAGTTCGCGAATTTCCGCTGGAATAATCACTCCGCCACCACCGGCGAATAGGCGCATATCGGCACGACCGCGCTGCTTTAACATATCGACCATATACTTGAGGTATTCGACATGGCCGCCCTGGTAAGAACTGATCGCGATGGCGTGTGCGTCTTCCTGAATTGCCGCATCAACGACTTCGGCGACCGAGCGGTTATGCCCGAGGTGGATTACCTCGGCGCCCGATGCCTGTAGAATCCGGCGCATGATGTTGATTGCAACGTCATGTCCGTCAAACAGGCTGGCTGCAGTGACAAACCGGGGTTTGATCTGGTTTGGTGCCGCTGAGGGAATATTGATAACTTTTCGTTGCGCCTTGCCCATGGCCAGTCAAGCTCCGCGAATCAATTTTCTGGTTGCAATCTAAAGCGTATTAGACTACCTTACGTTTACGTTAACGTCAATTGATATTATAGCTTGAAATGAAATCAAAGTTTGAACCAAAATACCCGGACTACGTCGCCAGGGTGGAAAAAAGTTTTTCAGATCAGGCAGTTATGAAAACGATCGGTGCGTCGATAGAGGCCATCAGCCCGGGTAAGATCGAAATTGAATTCCCCTATCAATCGAATCTGACGCAACAAAACGGGTTTATTCATGCGGGTATTGTTTCAACGGTACTCGATAGCGCCTGTGGATATGCGGCCTTTTCACTGATGCCGCTAGATGTCTCTGTTCTCACCATCGAGTTCAAGATAAACCTGTTGTCCCCGGCAACAGGCGACCGCTTTCGAGGATACGGAAAAGTCAAAAAAGCGGGTCGAACTATTAGTGTTGCAGAGGCGGAGCTTTACGCTTTTTCCGATCAGGGCAAGAAGCTGGTGGCCACCATGGTTGGCACACTGATGGCGGTTAGTCATGGATAGGGCACTAGATTCAGGACCGACAACGAGGAGCGATTCAACGAGTGGATCCATAACTTATGCGATTGGCGAATTGGCCGGCGAATTTGGAGTGACGTCAAGGGCCCTCAGGCTTTACGAGGAAGAGGGCTTGCTCAAACCTCGGCGCATAGGCACGCGTCGAATTTACAGCGAACGCAACCGCGTACGCCTGCGCCTGATTTTACGCGGCAAGCGACTCGGCTGGTCGTTGTCAGAAATCAGGGAACTGTTTGATTTATACGATTCCAGTCATGGCGAGGAGGCGCAACTGGAACTGATGCTGGCCAAGCTCGATCAACGTCGTGAAATGCTCGAGTCGCAAAAGCGTGATATTGAAAATGCGCTGGAAGAACTCGAGCACATCGTCTGCAATGCACAAAACGCACTTGACCAAATAAGAACCGGGTGAGGTAGAAATGATTCACATTCCATCGTTAAATTTTGATCTCGGCGAGACCATCGATCTGCTACGCGACGCGGTGCAGGATTTCGCGCAGGCTGAAATCGCCCCGCTCGCGGCCGAAATCGATCGTAGCAATGAATTCCCCAACCAGCTCTGGCCGAGGCTCGGTGACATGGGGTTACTCGGAATTACCGTGCCCGAAACCTATGGCGGTGCCGATATGGGATACCTCGCCCATATCGTTGCGATGGAAGAAGTCAGCCGCGCCTCAGCCTCGGTCGGGCTTAGCTACGGTGCGCATTCAAACCTCTGCGTCAATCAGATCAACCGTAATGGCAACGAGGCACAAAAGGCGAAGTATCTGCCCGAATTGGTGCGTGGCGAGACTATCGGTGCGCTCGCGATGTCCGAGTCGGGCGCTGGTTCGGACATCATGAGTATGCAGCTGAAGGCGCAAAAAACCGATGCCGGCTATCTCTTGAATGGTACCAAGATGTGGATTACCAATGGTCCCGATGCCGACGTGGTCGTGGTTTACGCGAGGACCGAGGCCGATGCCGGGTCGCGGGGTATCACCGCATTCCTGGTGGAAAAGTCCTATGGATTTAGCACCGCGCAAAAGCTCGACAAGCTCGGAATGCGCGGTTCCAACACCGGCGAACTGGTGTTTGAAAACGTCGAAGTGCCGGCAGAAAATATTCTCGGCGAATTGAATCGCGGTGCCGCGGTACTGATGAGCGGACTCGATTATGAACGTGCGATTCTGGCTGCCGGCCCCACCGGAATTATGCAGGCTTGTATGGATAGTGTGGTCCCCTACATCCACGAGCGTAAGCAATTCGGCCAGAGCATCGGTGAGTTTGAGCTGATGCAGGGCAAGCTCGCCGATATGTATACGACGATGAATGCGACCCGGGCTTATGTGTACGCGGTTGGCAAGGCTTGCGATCGTGGCGAAACCACACGCAAAGATTCTGCCGGTGCGATTCTTTACGCTTCTGAAAAGGCAACCTGGATGGCGCTGGAAGCAATCCAGGCGCTCGGTGGCAATGGTTACACCAATGACTTCCCGGTCGGGCGACTCCTGCGCGATGCCAAGCTATATGAAATTGGCGCCGGTACCTCCGAAATCCGCCGCATGCTGATTGGGCGCGAATTATTTAACGAAACCGCATAATGCTCAATCGACTCGATAACTATAGATTCAAGCTTAACTGGGATAGCTAGGGTGATGAATCTCAGTGAAGAACAAAAACTGATTCGCGATACTGTGCGCGATTTCGTGCAGGACCGTATCGCGCCATTTGCGGCCGAATGGGATAAAAACGACTACTTCCCGGCACAGGAACTGCAGCAAATGGGAGCATTGGGCCTGTTTGGTATAACGATACCGGAAACCTGGGGAGGCAGCGGTGCCGATTATGTTTCGTTTGCCCTGGTAATCGAAGAAGTGGCAGCCGGGGACGGTGCCTGTTCGACTATCCTGAGTGTCAATAACACGGTGGTATGCGGGTCGTTGCTGGGTTTTGGCAGCGAAACTCTAAAACAGACTTATTTGAAACCCTTGGCCTCAGGTACGCAGTTGGGGTGTTTCTGTTTGACCGAGCCGCAGGCCGGTTCGGATGCCGCGGCACTCAGGACACGCGCGCAAAAGCAGAACGATCGCTATGTCTTGAATGGAACCAAAAGCTTTGTTACCTCGGGCGCGAATGCCGATGTCGCTATCGTTTTTGCGGTCACCGACGCCGATGCCGGCAAGAAAGGCATTAGTGCCTTCGTAGTGCCGACCGACAACCCGGGATACCAGGTGGGAGGCGTGGAACAAAAAATGGGGCAGCACGCTTCGGATACTGCGCAGATATTCTTCAGGGATTGCAGTATCCCGGCGGATCATTTGCTCGGCGAGGAAGGCGAGGGATACAAAATTGCCTTGATGAACCTCGAGAGCGGACGCATCGGTATCGGCGCGCAATGCGTGGGTATGGCGCGCGCTGCTTTCGAATGCGCGCTCGATTACGCGCATGAGCGCGTCACATTCGGCAAACCCATTATCGAGCACCAGGCGGTCGCATTTCGGCTTGCCGATATGGCGACCCAACTCGAGGCGGCACGCCTGATGGTGTTGAATGCAGCCAGTTTACGCGATGCCGGTGAACCCTGTTTGAAGCAGGCCAGTATGGCCAAGTTATTTGCCTCGGAGGCAGCCGAAAAAATCGCCTCTTCGGCGATCCAGGTACTGGGCGGATATGGTTACCTGCGTGATTTTCCGGTCGAACGCATCGCTCGCGACGTGCGTGTTTGCCAAATTTATGAAGGCAGTAGCGATATTCAACGCATCGTCATCGCCAGAGAACTAGGAAAATAGACAACCCGGGGAAATAATCTGTGCCGCAAATTGAAACCAGGATAAACACCCGCTCAAATGAATTCGGGGCTAATCGGGAGTCGATGGCGACGCTGGTGGCAGACCTGCGCGAGAAGGTCGCCGGCATTGTTGAGGGTGGCGGTGAACGCGCCCGCAAAAAACACCTGGGCCGGGGCAAGTTATTGCCGCGTGAGCGTATAGAGCGCTTGCTCGATCCCGGATCTCCGTTCCTCGAGATCGGCCAGTTTGCCGGCTACGGCATGTATGGCGACGATCGCATTGCGGCCGGGGGTTTGATTGTCGGCATCGGGCGCGTGAATGGTCTCGAGTGCATGATTGTCGCCAATGACGCCACCGTAAAAGGCGGTACCTATTACCCGATTACAGTGAAGAAACATTTACGCGCCCAGGCCATCGCGCTGGAGAATCGCCTGCCCTGCATTTACCTGGTCGACTCCGGCGGTGCGCACCTGCCCAGCCAGGATGAAGTGTTCCCTGACCGCGAGCATTTCGGACGTATCTTTTACAACCAGGCAAATCTTTCCGCCCGGGGCATTGCTCAAATCGCGGTGGTAATGGGGTCCTGTACCGCGGGAGGCGCCTATGTACCGGCGATGTGTGACCAGTCAATCATCGTGCGGCAACAGGGCACGATATTTCTCGCCGGCCCGCCGTTGGTAAAAGCGGCAACCGGCGAGGTTGTCAGCGCCGAAAACCTCGGCGGTGCCGACGTGCATTCACGAATTTCCGGGGTCACCGATCACTTCGCCAATAATGACGACCACGCGCTGTCGATGGCGCGCGACATAGTTGGCAGTCTGAACCTGCGTAAGCAGGTCGATATGCGCACGCGCGAAGTGCGAGAGCCGCTTTATCCGTCGCAGGACCTATACGGTATTCTGCCGAATGATTTGCGTAAGTCTTTTGATATCCGTGAAATCATCGCGCGGCTGGTGGATGGCAGCGAATTTGACGAATTCAAACAACTCTATGGTACGACCCTGATTTGCGGGTTTGCCCATCTGTTTGGTTATCCGGTGGGTATCATCGCCAACAACGGCATTCTGTTCTCGGAATCCGCACTCAAGGGAACGCATTTTGTCGAGCTCTGCTCAAAGCGTCTAATCCCGTTGATTTTTTTACAGAATATCACCGGTTTCATGGTCGGACAAAAATATGAGCATGGTGGTATCGCGCGCGATGGCGCGAAGATGGTGACCGCGGTTGCCTGCGCCAGGGTCCCCAAGTTAACGCTGGTGGTCGGCGGTAGTTTTGGCGCCGGCAACTACGCCATGTGTGGGCGTGCTTACGGTGGCCGTTTTCTGTGGATGTGGCCCAATTCGCGCATCTCGGTAATGGGTGGTGAACAGGCTGCAGCAGTACTCGCGCAAGTCACCCGCGATGGAAAGCAAGCCCGGGGTGAATCCTGGAGTGATGCCGAGGAAGAGGCGATGAAGGACTCGATCCGGAGCCAATACGAAACCCAGGGTCATCCCTATTATTCGAGTGCGCGGCTGTGGGACGATGGCATCATCGACCCGGTGGATTCACGCATGGTGCTGGGGCTCGGTTTAAGTGCCGCACTCAATGCGCCGGTGGAAAAAACCGAGTTTGGAATCTTTCGTATGTGAGTCTGACTATGCAAAGTTATAACCTCAAAACCTGTGATCGCGGAGTCGCCAGCGTGACTTTGAATCGGCCCGAGCAGCATAATGCGTTCGACGATGGCATGATCGCCGAGATGATCGAATTACTCGGCCAACTCGAGCAGGATGACCGGGTCCGGGTACTGGTGCTGCGTGCCGCGGGCAAAAGCTTTTCGGCGGGTGCCGATTTGAACTGGATGCGCCGCATGGCTGACTATGATCTCGCGCGAAACACGGACGACGCGATGCAGCTGGCCGAACTGATGCGCAGGCTCAACTGTTTCCCGAAACCGACCATCGCGCTGGTGCAAGGTGCAGCCTATGGCGGCGGGGTTGGATTGATCGCCTGCTGCGATATTGCAATCGCATCGAAGCAAGCCCTGTTTTGCCTCTCGGAAGTGAAACTCGGGTTGATTCCCGCGGTGATATCACCCTATGTCATCGAGGCGATTGGTGCGCGCGCGGCGCGGCGGTTCATGTTGACTGCAGAACGCTTTAGCGCAGAGCAAGCCTGCCGGCTTGGCCTGGTACACCAGGTAGTCGAGGCGCAGGAACTGGATACAACACTCGATTCGATTCTAGAATTCCTGCTCGCGGCGGGCCCTGCGGCGCAGGCCGCGGCCAAGGACCTGATCCGTGCGGTATCGAATCAACCGATCGATAGCGATGTAATCCAGAATTGTGCGCAACGAATCGCCCAGATTCGGGCTACAAGCGAGGCGCGCGAAGGCCTCGACGCGTTCCTCGAAAAACGTAAACCGAATTGGCCTGGGTAGACGATGTTTAATAAAATCCTAATCGCCAACCGTGGTGAAATAGCAATTCGGGTAGCGCGTACGGCGCGACGCCTGGGTATCGCCAGTGTCGCGGTGTATTCGAGCGCCGACCGCGATGCATTACACGTCGAAGCTTGCGACGAGGCCTGGTGTATCGGTGGCGCGGCTGCGAGTGACAGTTACCTGCGCGCGACTAAAATTCTCGAAGTCGCGCAACAATGCGGTGCCGAGGCGATACACCCGGGGTATGGTTTTCTGTCCGAAAATGCCGCTTTCGCACGGAGCTGTGCGCAGGCCGGAATCGTATTTATCGGCCCGCCTGCGAGCGCAATCGAGGCGATGGGTTCGAAGAGCGAGGCCAAAGCATTGATGGACGCCGCCGGGGTATCACTGGTACCCGGCTATCACGGGGATGCCCAGGACAATCGAACACTTTTATCGCAATCGAAACGGCTAGGCTATCCGCAGTTAATCAAGGCCAGCGCCGGCGGTGGTGGTAAAGGCATGCGCCTGGTATCGAAGGCGAGTGAATTTGAAGCAGCGCTCGAATCTGCACGGCGCGAGGCGAGGGCATCATTTGACGACGATCGGGTATTGATTGAACGCTATCTGAGCAAAACCCGGCATGTCGAAATGCAGGTTTTTGCCGACCACGAGGGCAACTGCATCCATTTATTTGAACGGGACTGTTCGATTCAGCGTCGCCATCAAAAGGTTCTGGAAGAGGCCCCGGCACCCGGAATCGACGCGGCATTGCGCGCTAGAATGGGAGCGGAGGCGGTTAACTGTGCCAGGGCGATCGACTATGTCGGTGCTGGAACGGTTGAGTTCCTGCTCGATGAGCACGGTAATTTTTATTTCATGGAAATGAATACACGGCTACAGGTGGAACACCCGGTAACCGAAATGATTACCGGGCTCGACCTGGTTGAATGGCAATTACAGATTGCAGCAGGCCAGCCGTTACCGAAGTCCCAGGATCAGGTTGTTATTAACGGCCATGCACTCGAGGCACGTATCTATGCCGAATCCCCCGAACGTGACTTCATGCCCGCGACCGGGCGTGTGGAATACCTGTCGGCACCCGATACCAGTGCGTCGATACGCGTCGATAGCGGCGTGCGTGCCGGCGATGAAATTGGCATCAACTACGACCCGATGATTGCCAAACTGATCGTGCATGGACGCGACCGTAAACAGGCCATCGCCAGGATGCAGCGGGCATTACTGGATTACCAGGTGCTGGGCCTGCAAACCAATATCGCATTTTTATCGAGACTGGTCTCGACTGCCAGTTTTGGCCGGGCCGAGATAGATACTGGTTTTATCGATCAACATCGAGATGAACTGTTTGCCGAAGACGCATCGGTGCGCGGGCGTGCAGTGCGCATCGCGGCCGCGGCGCTAATACCCGGGTTAGCCGGTGAACCGTATAGACAAACCCCCGAATCCGAAACACAATCACCCTGGGCGCTAAAAACCGGTTGGCGCCTGAATGTACCTGCATCGCAGACCATTCGTATCAATGATGACAACTCAGCCTACGAACTAAGCGTAACCCGGCTTGATCGAGGCTGGGCGCTTGAACTTGGGGATGATCGGCATCTGGTCGATGGCGGTTGGCTGGACAGTCAGCGATTACAGCTCGAACTGGATGGCGAACGCATCATCGTACCGGTAATCATCAAGCGCGACAGTATCGCCCTGTGCTTGCAGGGACGAGAGTGGAAATTTGAACTGCATGCAGCGGGACCGGGTGAAGACGAGACCGCTGGTGCTCCGGATAAACTGGTCGCGCCCATGCCCGGGTCGATCATAGCGCTGCCAGTGGCTGTCGGAGATACGGTTCAACGCGGAGACCTGTTAATGGTATTAGAGGCGATGAAGATGGAACACAGCATCGTTGCGTCCGCTGAGGCCACTGTCAGTGAAATATTTTTTGCGGTTGGGGACCAGGTAGAAGAGGGAGAACAATTGCTTTCTCTGGAGTAATAATTATGTCACTCGAATCATTAACGACAAGAAAGAAAATGCACCACCGTCGCGTGGATTGTGAGGGTTATCTGCGGCACGATGACCTATGGGATATCGAGGCACATATGACCGACACTCGAACTTACGATTGTGCCTACGACGATTTTCACCGCGGCGGAATGATAAAGGCCGGTGAACCGGTGCATGATATGTGGTTGTGTCTGACCATTGATCTGGATTTCAGGATTCACGACGCACGCGCTTCATCGGATCAAACACCTTTTGCAATATGTCCCCGGGCTGCAGATGAAATCAATGCCCTGATTGGCCTGAGGATTGGCAGGGGATGGATGAAACAGGTGCGAGAACGTATCCCGATTCGCAAAAGTTGTACGCATTTAATCGATTTGCTCGGCCCTATCGCGGCAACAGCCTATCAAACGCTGCATGCAGCACTTGAGGAGCGCGAGGCAAGACAGCCTTCGCACCAGAAACCGCCTATTCTGGATACTTGTCTCGCACTTGACAGTGGCGGCGAGGTGGTAAAAAATCGCTGGCCTGAGTTTTACACGCCACCCGATAAGAGGGTGCCGTAAAAGGTTGGATTGTGTTTCCTGGCAAGGCGAAAATGCGCGCAGAAGCGCAGTTTACACGAAGTAAATGAGCATTCGAGCACATTTTCAACGCAGCCAGGGCGCGCAAGACAGCTTTTTACGACACCCTCATAATAATGAGACGCAATCATGAGTTTAACCCTGGGTTTTGATATTTATGGTACGCTGATCGATCCCCATGGGGTGGTCGATCAGCTGGCACAGCATTTAGGTGACCGCGCCAACGAATTCTCGCGTGTCTGGCGTCAAAAACAGCTCGAGTACACGTTTCGCCGGGGGTTGATGCGACGCTATGTAAATTTCGCGGTATGTACCCGCAATGCGCTCGATTACACCGACCTGCTGATGCAAACCAGGCTTGACGATGCGAGCAAAGAGTCCTTGATGCAGGCTTATCGTGTATTGCCGGCCTACGGAGATGTGAAACAGAGTTTGCAAATGCTCGACGATAAGGGTTATCGACTATTTGCCTTGTCCAATGGATTGGCCGATGCGGTGCAGCAGTTATTGGAACATGCCGAAATCGACCAGTATTTCGAAGGCGTGGTTAGCGTCGATAGTCTGCAGACCTTTAAACCCAATCCCGATGTTTACCACCATTTTGTTGAAACCACCGATAGCGAACTCGAGCATTGCTGGTTGGTGTCGAGTAATCCCTTCGATGTTATCGGCGCAGTTTCGATTGGCATGAAAGCGGCCTGGTTGAAGAGGTCGGATGAAGTGGTTTTTGATCCCTGCGAGTTCGAGCCAAGCGTGACCATAAATAGTCTTGCCGACCTGGTAACCGAAATTAATTAAGGTGACAGTTAACTTAACTACCACTCGTCGATCGAATTCGATTATTTAAGAAATAGTAAAGTTTACTGTGACCTTAAATTCTAAATATTATTAGCCCAGGAAAAATAAGGCTTTTATTCTTCCCAAACTTCATTCTATAATGAAATCCTGCGCAGGCTTTAGCAGGACTAAGATTCTGAGTCCATGCGCAGTAATATAAGATATTGTCACTTGCACCGGTATCTCGGATGTGAGAGCAGTGGACCGCGATGGTGCGGTGCTGGCTTGTGGCTGAAAAACATAACAACAATCGATAGATTACGCTGAAGAGGTTGGAGAAATGACATCTAGAAAATTAACACTAATACCGCTCGCCGGGCTTGCGCTCGTGGCGCTGCAGGTTGGCACCGTATCCGAAGCAATGGCGGCGGCCTGTCCGGCTGTTACCGTGGCCGACGACATGGGCATCAAAGGTAAGTTTCGCCAGCAGTTCGCGCTGGCGGAATTCGAGAAATTAGCCAATTGTAAACTGACATTTTCGGAAAATCCGGATATCGGCAAGTTGAACGACCGCATTCGCGGTAACCCGAAGTTGCCTGCGCTGGCTGATCGTCTTCCCCAGGAACCGCTTGTGGTAGCGCCATATGATGTAATTGGTACGTATGGTGGCACATTTGACGCGCTGTCGAATGCCACCGAGTCGGGCACTTCGGACTTCATGTCGGTTCGTCACGTCAACCTGCTGCGCTATTCGGATGACCTTGAAACCATCGTGCCGAACGTCGCCAAAGGCTGGGAATGGAATGATGACTTTACCCAGTTGACCTTCTTCTTGCGAAAAGGCATGAAATGGTCAGACGGCGCGCCTTTCGGTGCGGAAGACATCGAGTTCTGGTATGAAAACCTGGCGATCGACACCAATGTGCGAGAAAAGCCGAAAGATTATGTTCTGGTGGGTGGTAAGCCGATGACGGTTGACGTTATCGACGCGCAAACGGTGCGTTTCAATCTGCCTGCGCCAAAACCCGGTTTGCTGTCGCACTTTGCCAACCACTACGCACAGGGCTTCCAGCCCAAACATTTCCTCGGCAAGTTTCATCCGGCCGTCAATCCGGATGCCGACAAGGAAGCACAGGCGATTGGTTTTGAAAACGGCTATGCAGTCATCGCCGCCTACTACGGCAGCTCGGACTGGATGGATACACCGACACCGATGTTGACCAGCAGGAGCAAGATCGCCAACATGCCGGCAGATACGGTTCCGACACTGGAAAGCCACAGTCTCACCGCCGAAAGCACCGAGGGCCGCCACCTGGTCGCCAACCCGTATTATTACAAGGTTGATACCGCGGGTAACCAGCTACCCTATATCAACGAGCAGGATGAGATTTTTGTCGGTGAAAGCGAAGTGCGCCTGTTGAAACTGGTCAATGCCGAAGTCTCTTATAAAGCCCAGGCTTTGAACCTGGATTACGTGCCTCTGCTGATGGAAAATCAGGAAAAAGGTAACTTCACAATTGATCTGAAACCTCGAATCGACATGCCGACGTTTGCGTTCAACGTCACCTCCGATGATCTGGCCAAACGCGAAGCCTTCGGTAACCTGAAGTTCCGCCAGGCCATGTCTGTGGCGATCAACCGCGATGAACTCAACGAGGTTGTGTTCTTCGGTCTCGGTACGCCGCAACAGTATATCGCCTTCTCGCCGACCCCTAGGTTTGTCGATGAAAAGTGGGTACAACATTATGCCCAGTTTGACCTGGCACTGGCCAAATCCCTGCTGGATGAAATCGGTATGGTCGATAAGGATGGCGATGGCATACGTGAATTACCCAACGGCGACAAGCTGGTTCTCAACCTTCAGGTACCCACTCAGTCTATTTCCATCAAACTGGTCGAAATGGTCGGACAGCACTGGAAAAATGTCGGTATTGATAACACGGTTAAAGAAGTCACCACGGATGAATTCCGCTCGGCAATGTCGGCCAATAAACTCGACGTGACCATGTACTCCAAGAGCCAGCCATTGGCCGTTATCCTGGGTGTTTCAGAGCTGTTTCTGCCACCATTCGATAACTACTTCAACCTCAGATCGGGAATTCGCTGGGCCGAGTACCTCGATACTGATGGCGCCACCGGTGTAAAACCACCTGCTTACGTCTATCAGATGATCGATGACATCGGTGCATTCCAGGCGGCTCCAGCGGGGTCGGCTGAATCTGATCGACTGGGTCAGGCGCTGGTAGAAGCGATGGTAGGAAACTTGCTGTTCATCGGCACGGTGAAGGCGGTTTTGCCAATTTATCACAGCAACAACTTGAAAAACTTCACTCAGTTCAAGACCGCTTCTTATGCCTACTACAGGACTTTTCCTTACCGTGGGGATCAGTGGTTCTTTGAGAAATAGAGTACCATTGGTGTTGATATAATCTGTCCACGGGCATTACGGATGCCCGTGGACACACTATCAATCATTAGAATCCCGGGGGGTTGTGTTGACCTACTGCAGAAACAGGTAGGGGCGTAGAGAATCTAATGCTGCAATTTGCTCGTTTCACTGTTATGCGCGCAGGCCTTGCGTTTTTCACGCTGATAATGGTCTCGCTCATCGTTTTCAGTTTGATGGAACTCGTGCCGGGTGACTGTGCAGAACGTTACCTGTCTTTCAAGAGCTCTCAGGGTGCGGTAATAACACCTGCAGACATA
>JAPUFZ010000385.1 GCA_027293245.1 Gammaproteobacteria bacterium | reverse complement strand
TGGTGGAGCCTACTCTGACAGACCCTGAATCTAAAGAGCGAATCCTTTCCGCAGCAAAAGACCAGGCGATAGCTTTTGCTAGACAGTTGTAGTATTTAAGCCTAACAAAGCAATTTAACACGGACGGCATAAAGCGGCGTTCGCTACCGCTCACTTTGCTTTATGCCGCCGGTTAATTGCGACGTTAGGCATCGGGTCAATTGATAAATTTGTAGAGGAGAATTAGAAAATGAGCGATGAAAAATATCCCTATGTAAATCACATGAATATTCTTCATGATCCTTTGCAACTTATAGATGTTCAAAACCTCGTAAATAAATGCACTGATAAATGGTACAACCAGACTCTCTGCCAAGTTAATGACTCGGTAGTGAGGCTCGGTGTGCTAGAAGGTGAATATCATTGGCACAAGCACGAAAAAGAAGATGAATTTTTCTTTACACTTGAAGGACAACTAATAATTGATTTAGAGGGAGAAGATTCGATCGAGCTAGATCCGAATCAAGGTTATGTAGTGCCAAAGGGAGTAATGCATAAAACTAGAGCACCGAATAAAACCGTAGTGCTAATGATAGAAACAGCTGGCATCGTTCCGACAGGCGATGCCTAACAAGGCACTGTTGTCGGATTCGCTCGCTGCGCTCACTCACCGCAAAGCGAGGCGTTAGGTTTCCAACTAGGCCGCACTGGAAGCCTTTTTAAGATCAATATTAATGCGGCACCCAAACGGAGAGTGAAAATGAGTAAAGTAGTTGATGAAGTATCATCAGCAAATGCTGATTACGTAGCTAGCTTCGGTGACAAGGGTAATTTACCAATGCCTCCTGGCCGACAATTCGCAATTCTTACCTGTATGGATGCTCGTTTAGATCCTGCAAAATATGCAGGGCTCGCAGAAGGAGATGCTCATGTAATTCGTAATGCGGGTGGTAGAGCCAGTGACGATGCCATTCGTTCCTTGGTAATTTCTTATAAACTGCTAGGTACAAAAGAATGGTTCGTGATACATCACACTGATTGCGGGATGGAAACATTCACTACTGAAATTATGGGTGATCTATTATCTGGTAGTCTAAAAACAGCAAGCGTGGATGCCTCAGGCTGGCATGACAGTAATGCTGGTGGTGGTACAACAGACGGGAAATACATTAACTGGTTAACCATCAGTGACAATGCCAAAAGTGTTGTTGAAGATGTTGAACGAATAAGAAGCAACTCTATGGTTCCTTTAGATATTCCTATATACGGATATATCTACGATTGCAAAACAGGCGAGTTGGTTGAAATTCCCGAAGCTACAGCAGCAGGTAAGGCAGACTGAAACCTAACAAATTCTTGCAGCGGACCTGGTCGAACAGGGTTTCCCGCGTCAACATGTAATACACGGCGCGCCCGAGCTTGTGCGCGAGAATCGTCAACGCCTTGGCCTGGTTGTGCTTGCGGGTCTTTTAATCGAGCAAACTCGCTTCGAGTGGATAATGAGTTAGCAATTCATATCCGTCTTCGGTGACCAACAGCTGCTGTTCAATCTTGACACCTTGGGGTTCACCGACAGCACCCATATAACTTTCAATACAGATCACCATGCCCGCTTCGAGTTTGCCATCGTATAAACAGGGGCCTCGAAATACCGGGTTAACTTTCGGATATTCATCGCACATGCCGACACCATGCAAGATGCAGACATAGGCATTCGCGTGATACGCCTCGGGCACCGGGTAAGCCCGTTGCTGGAAATCACGAAACGAAATGCCGGGCCGCACCAGACCCATATTATGTTCGACTTCGTCTAGCGCCAGTCGGTAGAGTTGCTTCTGGCGTTTACTGGGTTTATCTGGTCCGCAGTGAAAAGTCCGGGAGATATCGGCGAAATAGCCAAAGGGTCCGATCATGTCGGTATCGACACCCACCAGGTCGCCCGATTCGACTCGTCTTGCCGAGGCCTCCTGGAGCCAGGGATTGATTCGCGCACCCGAAGCCAGCATTCGGCCGTCATGCCAATCACCATTATTGGCTAAATTGGTGTAATTGATCAAACCCCAGAGCTGTAGTTCGCTAACCCCGGGCCTGATAGCAGATTTCATGTTTTCGAGTGCGTGTTCAGCGACGGCTATAGACCACTTCATGCAGGCGATTTCATCCGCACTTTTGATTAGCCGCGCCGATTCTGAAATAGTCACGCCGTCGATCACTTCGAGTCCGCACGCCATCAGTGCCTGGGTAATGCTCGGGTTCACATACTCAACCGCCACGCGTCGGTTATCGGTGCCCATTTCGCTCAAATAATTGACAATATCATCGGCCAGCAGCCGGGCTGACTCACTTAACTGGTTGCCACCGTCAAAGAAGGAAATGGGCCGCCCGGGACGAATATTTTTTATAGCCGGCGAGGGATCGTAGCATCCATGAATGGCGGTCTCACCCTCGACCGAGACGAACAGGTAAGTGGTCGGGATATGTGACTGAAACAAGGCATAGTTTCGATAGTCGACCGCATAGCGAAGACTAATCGGATTGACCAGTACGCAAAGTGCTGCATCGACCTCGCGCATTGCCGCTAGCAACCGACCCATTCGATATCCCTGTAGTCGCTGCGCATCAATCACCGGCTTATCACGAAACTGACTGAGATCGCTCCAGTTATCGTCGCTTAGCATTTGGTCGGTAGAGATTTCGGTCATGTCTGTTTCCTGATACTGATAGGTGTTTTGCCCAAAAGTTTCGCTTGAGCGTGACAGCCTGGCTTGTTCAAGGTACCTTACTAACCGGCCGACCGTGGTTGACACGCTACCTGGCTAACAAAGTCAATAATGAAGAAATCCATTAAATAAATACAGGGTATTCTAATCTACACCGGAGTGGTATTAATCGTATCTGTTGGCTATTGTGCATATGTCTACTCCGGCCATCTACTGATTGAAAAAGCAGGAGTACCAATATGAAAGAAATTTCCGGAATTAATCACATCGGCATTCGGGTCACGAGCCTTGAACTGGCGCGCAAGTTTTATGAACAACTTGGCTTCGAATTTCTGGTAGGCCCGATCGGGCCCGAGCCGGTAGCCATTATGGAGCACCCGTCGGGTGTTAATATCAATTTTATTCTGAATGCCGATTCAGGCGTCACTAATAATGTATTAATGGACATTTCTGAAAGGCACCCCGGCTACACCCACATGGCATTGACCGTGACCGACATTGAGGCAGTCCAGGCAACGATCGAAGGCCTCGGAATCGAAATAACCGAGGGGCCGATAACCTTACCCGATGGCGGGATCATGATATTTATTCGAGACCAGGATAAAAATGTAATCGAGTTTCATCAAGATGCCCCAGGGCATTAGTCCTCCCGGCAAGAAGATCCAGCACTTTACTATCGGAGTTCGAAATGCATAAGAGTCGATTGGGTACCGTCATCGTAGATTGCAAAACAGACAATTTAGCCCGCGAGGCAAATTTCTGGAGTGCAGCACTGGGTTCAACCCCGGGCAAATCTGATGAGCGCTATATTTTTTTAAACGGCAAGGAAGATGGAGTAAAGGTTGTCCTGCAAAAATTTGATCACCCCAGTCGTGTTCATATCGATATAAAAGCCGACGATATCGAAGCGGAAGTTAAACGCCTGGAAATGCTCGGCGCTAGCATTGTCGAAAGACTGGAGAGATGGGTGGTTATGGAAGCACCCAGCAAACATCGTTTTAGTGTCATCGGCCAGACACGACCCGATTTTGCCGAGAAGGCTAATATCTGGGGAGTAACAATCGCTGATACCGAAAGCAACTAGATTGTAATATTTTGTATTAGATCTTACAAAGGTTGTATGATTTGCTCCCACCTGAATGGCCGCTTAGGCTCAGTAAGCTGTCGGCCGTGGGCTTTGATAGTGAAAGGCTGCAAAGTGCCCAGGCTGTGTGAAAACGGCAGGAGGATAATCAAATGTGTGAATTCTGTGGATGTGGAGAAGACATGATCAAACCGCAGCGTGCCTCCGCGAAAGTGACCGGCAGCCGCTTGGGGGGCATCCCCGTGGTTGCCGTTGCCAGATCGAGCAGGCAACATCCTGCGCAACACACGAACCTGAAATCATCCGCAAGAACCGCTAGCCGCGGATTATTGCCCGAACCTCACCGATAGTCTGGCCATGCGCGCAGTAATACCGCTGCTTCAGGTGACCGATTTTCCACCCATTCGGCGCAAGCGGCTGGAGATCTTGCAGGTTAATCTCGGCTATCGTTGCAACCAGAGTTGCACGCACTGCCACGTCAACGCCGGCCCGCGGCGCACCGAGGAGATGGACGCCAGTACCGCGCAGCAAGTGATCGAGTTTCTCAGCGCCAGCGGCGCCGGAACTCTGGACATTACTGGCGGTGCACCCGAGCTGAACGCCCAGTTTCGGTATCTCGTGCGTGAGGCGCGAGGCCTGGGACTGCGTGTCATCGACCGTTGCAACCTCACGATACTGATGGAATCAGGCCAGCAGGATCTGGCGGATTTCCTGGCCAGATATCAAGTCGATGTAGTGGCCTCGCTTCCCTGTTATCTGGAAGAGAATGTCGATGCACAGCGCGGCAAAGGCGTATTTGCGGCGAGTATCGACGGTCTCCGCGCGTTAAACCGGTTCGGCTACGGGGAACCGGACGGCGGCCTGTCCCTCGATCTTGTCTACAACCCCCAGGGCCCCAGCTTACCGCCTCCGCAGCAGACACTGGAAGCCGACTACAAGCATGAGTTGCAGCAGCGCTATGGCATCGTGTTCAACCGCCTGTTGACCTTGGCGAATATGCCTATCGGGCGCTTCGGCAGCGCCCTGAATTGATTGCAGGGGCACACTACTCGAGCGGCGCCCACCTACCTGCACTGCGTCAATCCACCCACAGTGCGATAGTTAAGTCCCGTAGAACTACGAATCGAAGGAGCGAATATGCACGTGAGTCTGAAAATGGTCATAGCATCCAGCCTGGTCGCGTTGGCGACAGGCAGCGGCGCGTGGTACTACCTTCGTGCGCCGGATTGTATGGCCTGGGATCCCGCAAGCCTGCCCGGTATCGAGTCGGGCAAGCACTATTTGTATGTGGCCATGGGCGGGTGTAACAGCGTGCTGGCGATCGACACGGGCACGCAGACGGTCGCCGCTTATGCCAGCCTTGCGGGGCGGTTTCCCCATGGTTTGATGGTTGATCCAAAGCGCAAATCTCTGTACGTCGCCAATGAAAAATCCGACGACCTGAGCGTGCTCGGCCTACCGGAATTTGCACCACGCGCCCGCGCTGAAACGGGCGATTTTCCGGTCGATGTTACGCTCATGTCAGACCGTATCCTGGTCACAAATTTCTCCGGCGATTCGGTGTCGGTGATCGATCCGGCCACGCTCGAGGCGGTATGGGAGGTTGACAGTGAGGCAGCCACCCACTTCGCTGTATCACCGGACCGGAAATACGCCTATTTGAGTAACTGGAGCGAAGATACTGTCTCCGTGCTGGATTCAGGCGTCGACGCTGTGGTGGCCGTGATTCGCACTGGCAAGCGGCCCAACCACCTCACCTTCAGCCGCGATGGACGCTTCGTCTACGTGACCAATTACAAGGGTGATTCGGTCACTGTTATCGACCACCGCGCAGGGCGATCGATCGCCGAAATCCCGGTGGGAAAGCGTCCGATGACCCCGATTACCACGGCGGATCGTCTGTATGTCGCGAATATTGAGTCGGGAACGATTTCGGTGATCGACATCGAGAACCACCAGGTGTTGTCTGAAATACCCACCGGGGGAAACCCCCAGCACATGGCAATTGCGGGCAATTGGTTGTACGTCACCAATCCGGACCTCGAATTAATCCAGGTGATCGATCTATCTCAAAATCGCGTGGTCAAGGAGATTTTAACCGGCCCCTCGCCGCAGCAGATAAGCCCGCGATACCTGAGCGAAGTCCCACCCTACTGATATAGCGAGACACAGCATGCCGACCTGGCTCAAACGCAGTTTATTCAACATCTGGCGAAAACCGTTTCGAACCGGACTGGTTGTCCTGTTCTTGGCCATCGTGGTGGGACTGTTTACGGTGATGGCGACGGTCAACCGCCTCGCCGCGGGGCAATTTGCAGCACTCGAAGGTGCGCTGGAAAGTACCATCGATGTGCGCCCGGTTGGATCGCTTGGCCTGGGTGGAAGCCGTTCCAGACCACTGCCTTTCGACCTGGTCGCTGAAATCCGGCAAATGGGGAATGGTCTGCGAGTCGACCCCTACCTGATCCGGCGTGAGTTTCAGGGTGAGACGACAATATTTTACGTCGGCGCACAGCTGGGCGCGCCACTACTGGCAGTCGGCGACCCCGAACCGATGGACGCGCGCATCGTCGCCGGGCGGACCTTTGGAAGCGACGACGGGGATGCCCCCTTAGCCGTTGTCGGGCTGGACGTTGCCCGCCAGTTTGGTATCGATTCACAGGAGCTGGGCCAGAATGCAACCCTCGCCATCAAAGGTCGGGATTGGCGCGTGATTGGTATTTTTGACGGCGGCAACGGCTTTACCAACGGTCAGGTTTTCTTGACCCTGGATGCGATGCGAGAGGCGTTCCAGGCACAGGGTCTGTCGCGCGTGGTGATCCAGGCGCCGTCCGCGGTAAAGGGCGCGGCAATTGCCGAGCGACTTGCCCAGCGCCTGGCCGGCCAGGCGGATGTGGTGACCAATAAACCGGCGGTGGCGCTCGCCCAGGCCTCGCTGGCGGGTATCAGTGGCGCCACTCAAACCGGAGCTTTGGTGTTTTTTATCGCCGGCGCGCTGGTGATAATGGGGGCCATGGTATTGACCTTCAGGGATCAGCATCGAGAGATCGGTATCGAGAAGGCTCTGGGCGCTTCTAACGGCATCCTCGCCCGGCGGCTGCTGACCGAGTCGGTGTTACTCTCCGTCTGCGGCGGCCTGGGCGGGCTGGTGGTGGCCTGGCTCGGTTTGACTGTCTACGCGCGTAGCTGGACCAGCATCAAGTTCGGCCTGATCGAATAGCCGTTGTCCCTAACCGCGGCCGTCATCATCCTGATAGCCTGCGTGGCGCTGGGGGAGATCGGCA
>JAPUFZ010000384.1 GCA_027293245.1 Gammaproteobacteria bacterium | reverse complement strand
TGCTTGTAAACGTCACGGTATTGGCTGACGGTCGTATTAATGAGGTCCCTCGCACCTGCGGTATCGCGATAGCTTTCGATCAGGGTCATATACTTGTTTTCGTTAAATTTTTGATAGCTGGGCTGACAATAAGCTTTCTGGAAAGCCCACTGTAACCATTTAACACGATCTGCAGGCGCATCCTTGTGAACGTAAAAACCACGAAAACGAAACAACGGATCGAAATCCAGACCCGCATCGGTAAGACTCGGTACGTCTGCAAACACCGAAGGACGCTCTTTAAGGATAGTAAGAATTGGCTTGAATTTCTCCGCATCGAGGAATTTACGGACATCACCTGGCTGCTCGAACAGTGCGTCTACCTGGCCACCGGCGAGTGCACCGTAACGAGGAGCGCCTTTGTCAAACGAGATTTGTTGAATTTTCATTCCGGTTGCATCAGTGATAAATTTCATTGTCACGCGTTCCATCGAACCTTCTTTGGACACATTGGCGATAGTCGTTCTGCCATTTTGCGCTTTGACCCACTTGACGAAAGAATCCCAGTCGTTGAATCGGTCCTCTCCGACTCGTATGTAAATCTGCGAGAAGGTAATTTGCGAGATCACCAATGGAATCAGGTCACTCGCCGGATTGGGGCGGCCCGAATCAAGCGCAAAGGCACTGGAGGCATCGTCGATGTGTTCCAACACGGTATAGCCATTGGCAGGCGTTGCCATGAATGCCGTCATTCCCACGGTACCCGAACCGCCAGGCTTGTGATCACGGTTAATCGACACACCGGTTAAATCGCTGACTGCCCGGGCCATCGCCTGGGAAACCTGTCCCGAACCACCGGCGGGGCCGTAGGGTACCACCATGGTTAGCGCGCGTGTGGGGTAGCCGCCAGGTTTATCCATCGAAGCTGGCAAATTGTCGGTAACGCAGGCCGCGTAGGCGACATTAGCCGAGAGTAGGATACTGGCGAAAGCCACACCAGTACTGGCAAGATACTTTTTAAATTTCATCGGGGAACTCCTCAGTTATGGTTGATTTTTTTATATTTGGTGCAGATATTATTACACGCTGGATGGTATACCAGCCCCGCAGAGCTGTCTAGCCGGGCTAGCCAGTTTCAAAGGTGGTTACTGAAATGCCCGCCAGAGCATCGATGTACCGGACACCATTAAAATACCGATAATCAATATTTTGAAACTATCTTCGCCGATACTCCCTCGAATCCTTCGCCCAATCACCAGTCCGAGAGTTACAGGCAGGGTCGCAACGACCGAAAACAGCAGCATTTTTTGATCAAGAATGCCATAAAGGTAGAGGGTTATCGCCCAGGGTATTACCGCACTCACATACAGAAAGCTGATTGAACTGACAAACTGGTTTTTAGTGAGATCACGGATCGAAATCAGATAAACCACAAGCATCGGGCCGAAGAATGAGGATACGCCGCCAATCACGCCACTGGCCAGACCAAATATGCCACCTGCTGGTTTCACCAGGGATTCCGAAAGATGAAAGCGGTAACTGGAGCCCTGTATTATCGCAAACCCGATAACTGCCAGCCCAACCACAATTAGCAGTGTAAATTCATCGATTATTGAGAGAATTTTTACCCCGATCCAGGTACCGATGAGCACCCCTATGAAGGCCGGCCAAAAACGCTTTACCACCGCTATGCTGCGATCAGCCTCGGAAAATTGCCAGAGGTTGGCGACCACGACCGGAATCGCCATGATGGCGATAGCCATTTGAGGTGGTAACACTATTGCCATCATGGGTACGGTCAGCAAAGGGGTGCCGACGCCGAGGGCGCCCTTGATAAACCCACCGAAACCAAGAGCAAAGAAACACCAGGCGATGATCCAGAATTCGTAACCAGCAAACAAACAGGAGCCCTCAGAAATTAACGCCGCATCTTATCAGCTTACAGGCATTAAGGAAGATCGAATATTAATGACCGTGCCGGCAAAATTTGAATTGGAATGCGCAGCATGTACACTTGCTGCTGGCGAAACATATGAGAATTTATCGTGGCTAAAACTCCACCTGGCATGGTCCAGGGTGCGACCAGCGAAGAAATAACAATAATCGATAGCCTGATCAATCAGGGCCGGGCCGCAATGTCAGAAATTGCCAACGCCGACCAGGCGCGAATCGACGAGATTGTCACTGCTGTCGCATGGTCACTTTATAAGCCCGAGAATGCCCAGCGGCTTGCCGAAATGGCGGTGGCCGATACTGGTATTGGCAATGTCAAAGACAAGGTGGTCAAAAATCAACGCAAGACCTTTGGCACACTGCGTGACCTGATGCGTGCTAAAACCGTCGGCATCATCGAAAACAATCCATCAACCGGTATGGTCAAGTACGGCAAGCCGGTCGGTGTGGTTGCTGCAATTACGCCGTCGACCAATCCTGCCGCGACCCCGGTCAATAAAACCATGATGGCGCTGAAGGGTGCTAATGCGACTGTGATCGCAGCTTCACCAGCCGGTTGGAAAAGTACCCATGCCACGGTCGAACTGATGCGTGAAGCATTAACGCGCATAGGTATACCCAGGGACCTGGTCCAGACCCTGCCACACCCGGTATCACGCAATATGACCCGGTTATTAATGGAAAAAGCCGATTTGATCGTTGCGACAGGATCACAGAATAACGTGCGTTTGGCCTATAGCAGTGGTACTCCGGCCATCGGCGTAGGCGCAGGTAACGTGCCGGTTGTGATCGATTCCAGTGCCGACCTCGACGATGCCGCGCAGAAAATTTGCGCTTCCAAAACCTTTGACAATGCAACTTCCTGCTCCTCGGAAAACTCGTTGATTATTCTCGATGATGTTTATGAGGATGCAATCAGGGCGCTCGAATCTACAGGTGCTTATCGGACCAGTAAAAAAGAAAGAGATTTAATCGAAGGCCGGCTTTGGGTGGATGGAAATTTGAATCGGAACCTGATTGCCAGGGACGCCGATGTCCTTGCCAGGAGTATCGGTCTCGGCGAGGGCTCACAAACCGCCCGGTTTTTTTTGGTAGAGCAAGATGAATTCAATCCAGAGTCACCGTTTGCCGATGAGAAGCTGTCACTGGTGTTAACCGTTTACCGGGCCCGGGATTTTGATCACGCGGTGCAGCTGGTCACAGAAGTTCTGAAGGTTCAGGGTCGCGGCCATTCCTGTGGCATTCATACCAACAATTTAGATCAACCGGCGCGCCTTGCCGAGGAAATCGATGTGGTGCGCGTACTGGTAAACCAGGCGCATACCTTTGGCAACGGCGGTAGCTTCAACAATGCATTGAACTTCACCCTCAGCATGGGCTGCGGGACCTGGGGTGGCAATAGTATCAGCGAAAACCTGAACTACCGTAATTTCATCAATATTACGCACCTGGTAACCGAGGTGGACGAAGATAAACCCTCCGAAGACGAGCTATTCGGCGCCTACCTCGAACGTTACGGAAAAGATTAATGCTCCCTATGCAAACCATACGAGCCTGCATCGAGCATCACGCACAAACTTCCGCGAGCCGCACTTTTCTGATCGCGCCCGGGACTTCGCGCCGGCTCAGCTATGCTGAACTCAAAGTCGCGGTGGATGATTTAGCTGTCGAACTCGATCGTCTTGGTCTTGAAAAGGGAGCAAAGGTGGCATTTTTGCTGAACAACGGTTATTGGACCACTCAACTTTTCCTCGGTGTGATGGCGAACAATCGGATCATCGTACCCTTGAACGCGGTCGCGGGTAAGGTACAGCTTCGACACGTACTCGATCACTCGGATACCGAAGTTGTATTTGTCGCGCCTGAATTCCGTGAAAAGCTCGCCGAAATAATGCAGGCCATCGATCGGACTATTCGGGTGATTGAGACCGACGATGATTCCGGCCCGGACTGGCCCGCTGGAGAGACTAAATCGATGTCTATTGCCAGTCCAGAAGCCGGTGACACGGCTTTGTTACTTTACACTTCGGGCTCTACCGGCGTACCCAAGGGTGCGATTCTTTCTCATAACGCAGTTACCAGCGGGGGACGCAATGTTGCCGAGGGACACCAGCTTAGCGCCGATGACCGTGCCCTGTGCGTATTACCGGTTTACCACATCAACGGCGCCATGGTGACCGTTTCGGCGCCGCTGTACAGCGGTGGCAGCGTGGTCATGCCAAACCGTTTCAGTGCCAGTACCTATTGGTCACTGGCGGCCGAATACCAGTGTAGCTGGAGCAGTATCGTGCCGACGATTATCAAGTACCTGCTCGACAGGGCCGACCAGGAACCCTATGAATTTGGTAAAGACCAACGCCTGAAAAACTTTCGCTTTGCACGCTCGGCATCTTCACCGCTGGCGGCGGTAACCCTCGAGCAGTGGGAATCTGTTTTCCGGCTGCCCATGATCGAAACACTCGGACTCACCGAAACAGCGGGTACCGTGTCAACCAATCCACTACCACCGCAACCTCGTAAACCTGGATCGGTGGGGCTAGCCTGCGGCAACGAAATCATCATTGTCGATGACGCGAGACAGGAGTGTTCGCCAACAGTGGTAGGAGAACTGGTTATTCGTGGCAGTAACCTGCTCGACAGCTATTACAAGAATCCGGAGGCGACCGATGCCTCGATTGTAGACGGCTGGTTTTATACCGGTGATCTTGGCATGAAAGACAAGGATGGATATATATTCATCACCGGCAGAATCAAAGAATTAATCATTCGTGGCGGTGAAAACATAGCGCCACGAGAAATCGATGACGTGCTTTACCAACACCAGGCGATACTCGAGGCCGCAGCGGTCGGAGTAGACGATGACACCTATGGCCAGGAAGTGGTCGCCTGCGTGGTACTGCGTGAAGGCTACCAGTGCAGCGAACAGGAGCTGCTGGAATTTTGCGAATCGGGCGTCGGCAAATACAAATGTCCCAAGAGCATATATTTCTTCGATGATTTACCCAAGGGTCCGTCCGGTAAGATTCTGCGCCTCAAGTTACCCGAATTAATAAAAAATCATTGGTAGAAAAATAATTGTCTTGGCAGATGTTGGCAGGTTCGCAAAAATCGAAGGCTAGCCCGCATTTCTACCCAGTCTTCTGCTGCGGCTGCCGATTACCACATCGGGTATCAAACCACTACGCCCGGTACTCAAATTCAGTTTGTGACCTTACTGTACGTCTCGAGCGCCTTTTCAATATCAACCCAATCGAGCAGCTCAGGTTGGTGATCCAGCCAGTCTGACATTGCCTCTAGCTCACGACCGATCTCGTGTTTTTAGCCCGCACTTCCAGTTTTAATTTATTGATCACCGCCTTGCGACGGGCTTTCGGCAGGGTACTTAAATAAAGTTTGCCGCTAGCGGTGCAGTACAGCGGTACACGCATGCCGATCGGAAACTGCAATCGAA
>JAPUFZ010000383.1 GCA_027293245.1 Gammaproteobacteria bacterium | reverse complement strand
AACTCGCTCGACCCCGGCCAACCCTAAGGGTGTCAAGCTTGCGACGCTGTCAATAGGCGATAGCTTTGGCGAGGAGGCATTAATATCAGAAAGCAAACGCAATGCGACGGTCACAATGCTATCCGATGGTCTTTTAATGCGTCTCAATAAAGATGATTTCAATTCGTTACTAAACGAACCACTTTTAAACTGGGTCAATTACGAAGAAGGGAAAGCGCTGGTGGCCAATGGAGGTATCTGGCTCGATGTTCGATTACCCGATGAACACAAGTCAAAACACATAAAGGGTAGTATCAATATTCCGTTGATCTTCCTTCGAATGAAGGCAAACTCACTCGATATCGAGAAAAAGTATGTGATCTACTGCGATACCGGGCGCAGGAGTTCGGCGGCTGCTTTTTTGCTGAATGAAAGGGATATTAACAGCTACGTTCTGACTGCAGGTATCGACCAGGCAGCCGCTGAAGATCTGGAACCCTGATACCGTACCGTACCGGGTCAAGCCCGGCATGACGGGTCCGGCATAACGTCCGTATCGGAGGCATAAATTCGTCATCCCGGCCCCCGAGCCCGTCATCCCGGCCCCCGAGCCGGGACCTGGTAACCCGGGATAGCAGTTTCATCGATATCATCAATCTGCTCGGGATCGAGGAATTTTTCGGCATATTCAAGATAGACTTTATTTTTAATGAATATATCGAAGATATCTGGATCGATATGATTGTCCTTTTTCATAAACCCCATAATTTTGATACATTCCGACAACTTTTTGCCCTTTTTGTAAGGCCTGTCACTTGCCGTCAGGGCTTCATAAATATCAGCAATAGCCATTAGTCTCGCCTGTACCGACATTTCATCCCGGCGTAAGCCTTTCGGATATCCGGTACCATCCATTTTCTCGTGATGACCACCGGCATACTCAGGAACATTTTGTAAATCTTTAGGGAAGGGCAAGGACTCTAGCATTTTAATTGTCGCGACTATATGATAATTAATAATCTTGCGTTCCTTATCATTCAGGGTGCCACGCCGAATCGTTAAATTCTTGAGTTCATCCGCGGTAATCAAAGGTTTATCCTGCCCCTCCAGATCGGTCCATTGACGGGCTGCCAATTCTGTAATCTGGGTAATATCTTCATCGTCCATGAATTCACCACCAATATTGGCTTTTTGAATCGCCTTCAGGGCATCGCGGTATTGTCGACAACGGGTTTCATATTCCTGCGACAGGTCCTGTAGTGCTTTTTTCGAGCCATCGTATTCGAGTCGCGATTTCAGATAGGAAATCTCTGCGTCCCGCAGCAGCACTTCTATTCGCGTTTCGATAATTTCAATGCGGTCGTGAATAGTCTCGAGCTTGGTCGACTTGTCCATCACATATTCCGGCGTAACCACCTTGCCACAATCGTGTAACCAGGCCGCCGTTTCCAGCTCGTAGCGATCCTTGTCGGTTATCTTAAAATTCTTCAACGGCCCGCTGTCCTCGCGGTGGACTGCCTCAGCCAACATCATCGTCAACACCGGGATACGCCGGCAATGCCCACCGGTGTAGGGTGATTTATCGTCTATCGCACCCGCGATCATCTTTATAAAGGATTCGAAAAGAACCTGTAACTCGGATATCAGGCGACGTTGAGTCAGGGCTACCGCAGCCTGCGAGGCCAGCGATTCAGCGAGTTGCTGGTCAAGCGGGCTAAAGCTAATGGTTTCTCCCGACTCTACGTGCCTGGCGTTAATCAATTGCAGTACACCGATGATATCCTTTTCGTGATTTTTCAACGGAAAGGTCAATATCGACTGGGTTCGGTAACCCGTTTTTCGGTCGAAATTTCGAGTGCCGGTAAAATCGAATCCATCTTCGTAATAGGCATCTTCAATATTGATGGTGTTTCCGGTGAGTACACAGTGCGAGACCACATTACTGTGATTCTCTGCACCGTTTTCAATCAATGGAATGGGTGGAAAGGTAATTTTATTACCCGAAGTACCACCCATCTGGAGATCAAGCGAATCATTGGAAATAATCTCAAAGGTCAGCGTCCCGTCCTTGAAAAAATACAATGAACCGCCGTCCGCGTGGGTCAGTGATTTGGCCCCCATCATGATCAATTCCAGCAATTTCTGCGTATCACTTTCGACGGACAAAGCAATACCTATTTTATTCAGGCGGTCTATTCTTTCGAGTAATTCTGTCATGAACCCCCCAACGGTTGGCAGACAGGCCAGCAAGCCCTAGTGTGGCCCTATTCTAATGTTAACTAGTTTATTATATCAAATGATAACTTTTTCCCAATTCGCTGGTAAAAAAGCGTTGACAACCTTATAGTTTGGTTTGGCGACAATAACGATAAGTGTTCAGGCACAAAACCAGGCCATTATAATAAACTTTTCAAACTGTTATATACTTATAACTTAAAGAGGATTAGCCCGATTATGGCTATGACATCTCGAGCAACAATAAGCGGATATTACAGCATGTAAGTAACAGGCGAGTTCGACCACCTGAACTTCGGACCCGCGAGAGAGTGTGCCAGGGGTAATGGCCTTCAGGCATAGTTATTAGCTGGCAAAGGAATTGATTCGTTGCGTTTTTGTGGGCCGGGCGTTAAACAGGCGTTTAGCAACCTAAACTAGAATAATATAATTGATGCTGGAGAGGTATGAAAACCCGTTTTTGGAGTAGCGACTGGTTTGCAGGGCTTATAATTACGATTTTAATCGTAATATTTTCCGGCTCAACCAGTTTTCAAAGCCTCGAACGTTCTGCCTATGACTGGGGAGTGCGTTCCACAAGCAGAATTCCTTCAGACCGGATTGCAATCATTGCCATAGACGACGAGAGCATCGCCAATCTTGGGCGATGGCCCTGGCCGCGTGACCTGCATGCCGAATTGATAAAAGGCCTGGCTAAGGGTGGCGCCAAGGTGATTGGGCAGACCGTGTTTTTCCTCGAGCCGCAAATTGATCCGGGAGCCCTGTACATCCGCAATCTTATCGATTTCTTTTCAACTGCCAGCTTTAACGACGTGCCAGCCGATATGGACGAGCTTAGCAGCATGCTCAACTCGTTGCACAATACGCAAGCTGACAATGAAGCGGTAGCCAATATCCTCGAGTTTTATCTACAGTCGAACATGAGTTCCCGGCTTGGGCAGGACATCGAGACTCTGGAAGCACGGCTTTTTGAGGCCGAACAGGCTCTTGATACTGACTCCAAGCTGGCTGAGAGTTTCTCGATGGCTAACAATGTCGTGCTGGCGATGCCTTTTATTCTTGGTATACCACGGGGTAAGCCGGACCAGGAACTACCAGATTATGTGTTGAAAAATTCGATCAGTCAGATCCGCGACCGGGTATCGGCCCAAAGTCAGGGATTGTTTCCGATTCCCTCGGTCAATGCGATTCCACCTATCGAGCAAATCGGCCCACTGGCTTCGGCCATCGTCCATCTCAATGCGATACCCGACCTGGACGGTGGTATACGTAATGAACCACTCGTACTTCAGCACTATGATCGATTTTATCCATCCATGTCCCTGCAAATCGCCGCTAAAAGTCTGAATCTGGACAATAATGATATCCGTATTAACCTGGCTGAAAGCGTCGAGCTCGGCTCGCTCGAGATCAAGACAGATTCGCAGCTGATGATGAATACCTTTTTCTATTCGGATATCGATGGCTTTCCGGCATTTGCGGTCGATTCATTTTACGACGTCATTAGCGGCAAAATTCCGCTTGATAAATACCAGGACAAAATCGTCCTGATAGGGGCCACTGCGACCGGTGTCGGTACGCCCCAGATCACACCGATTGACACGGGCATGGCCCCGGTACTCACGCTCGCCCATTCGGTTTCCAGTATCCTCAACGAAGATTTCTTTATCGTACCCGAATGGAGCATCTGGGCTCGACTCGGCACATTTCTATTGATCGGTCTCTATCTGATGCTGGCAATGCCACGCTTGAAGGCCGGCGTCGCAGCTATTGTGACCCTGTTTTTGCTGATGGCAATAGTCGTCACTCATTATGTGTTAATGACGTCTAATGCCATGTGGATACCATTGATGAGCCCGGCGGTTCTACTGGTGCTCGGACACCTGTTAATTACCACCAAACGTTTTCTCGTCACCGAACGTGGTAAGGCTAAATCTGATGAGGAATCTTCAGAAAGTAACCGCATGCTGGGTATCGCATTCCAGAGTCAGGGGCAACTCGATATGGCATTCGAGAAGTTTCGCAAGTGCCCTATGGACGAACCGGTAATGGAGGCGATGTATAACCTGGCACTGGATTTTGAGCGCAAGCGGCAGTTTAATAAGGCCAACAGCGTCTACCAGTACATGTCAAAGCACGACCAGGGCTTCCGAGATATTGAAACCCGCATGACACGGGCCAAAGCAATGGAGGAAACCGTTATGTTTGGCAGTGCGGGGGGGCATGCAGGCGGCACTTTATTGCTCGATGGCGGTGGCGTCGAAAAACCCATGCTCGGCCGCTACGAAGTCGAGAAAGAACTTGGCAAGGGAGCGATGGGTATCGTCTACCTCGGCAAGGACCCGAAGATCGGTCGCGTCGTCGCCATTAAAACAATGGCATTAGCGCAGGAATTTGAAGAAGATGAACTGGTAGAAGTCAAAGAGCGCTTTTTCCGCGAAGCGGAGTCTGCCGGTCGCCTGAGCCATCCAAATATTGTCACCATATTTGACGCAGGCGAGGAACATGACCTGGCTTACATCGCGATGGAATTTCTCAAGGGCCACGATCTGGCCCGCTATGGTAAGGCCGACAAACTGCTCGATATAAAAACTGTCATAAGCATCGTATGGCGTTCCGCGGAAGGATTGGCCTTCGCACATCTGCAGAATGTTGTCCATCGCGATATCAAACCCGCCAACATCATGTACGATGCCGATTCGGATTCGGTTAAGATTACCGATTTCGGTATTGCCCGTATCACCGATTCTAGCAAAACTAAAACTGGCACCATTTTAGGAACGCCATCGTATATGTCCCCCGAACAACTGGCCGGTAAAAAGGTAGACGGTCGTTCCGACCTGTTTTCCCTCGGCGTGATGCTATTTCAGTTGCTGACCGGTACACTGCCCTTTACCGCGGATTCGATGGCGAGCCTGATGTTCAAAATTACTAATGAAGAGGCGCCCGATATCGGGTCCAGGCGCGCGGATCTGCCAGATGGTATGTCGCTCATCATCAAGAAGGCGCTAGCCAAGAACGTCGAAGAGCGCTATCAAACCGGGACTGAACTGGCTACCGATCTGAAAGCCATTTTTTCTTCATTAGGCTGACATAGCGCGTGAATCTTCAAGACAGGATAGCCATAATAGGACTGACCGATACCGGCATGATCCGCAAGAAAAACGAAGACTCGATAGGTTTCGATAGTGCACTGGGACTCATAGTGCTAGCCGATGGAATGGGTGGGCATCGAGGAGGCGAAATTGCCAGTAGCATGTCGGTTGATGCAATACTCGACGCACTGCAGCGACAGTTGCCTAAAATCAAGCCCGGCAGAACCGACCCGGAAAGCGGTTTTTCAATGGAATCAGTATGCATACAGGAAGCAATCGAATCCGCAAATGAATTGATTTTTCGTGCCGCTGAGGTGAATCCAGAGCACTATGGTATGGGTACGACTATCGTAGTATTGCTATACTACAATAATACTTTTTCAATGGGTCATGTTGGAGATTCCCGGTGTTACCGCTTACGGGCTGATAAATTAGAACAAATTACCAAAGATCACTCACTGTTACAGGAATTGATCGACCGGGGATTTTATACTGAAGAAGAGGCGCGAAATTCAAAGAATAAGAACCTTGTAACACGCGCTTTGGGCATAGGCCCACAGGTAAATGTCGACATGCAGGAGGATATAGTCCTAAAAAATGATATTTATCTACTATGCTCAGATGGACTAACAGATTTAGTTGAAGACGAATATATATACTTAACTATTAAGAGATTTAGTGATAATCTAGAAGAAGCTGCCAAGCAATTGATTACTAAGGCAAACGAGAATGGCGGAAAGGACAACATATCTGTGATGTTATGTCGTATTGACAGTGATTTTTCCACCGGACAAGGTTGGTTTAACAGGCTGATGGCACGGTTCGATTAACAGGTTACACCCAGTAGAATTAATTTTTTAGAGGCTGGATAAAACATGGTTGCAAAACTGGTTACCAAGTCAAGCTCAGGCGAGGAAAAGGAATATCTCTTGACTAGCGAAACCATGACGATCGGGCGTAAGCCAAGTAATGATATTCCGATCGATAATTTGTCTATCAGTGGTAGACATGCACAGGTCATCACCATACTTGAAGATTCTTTTCTTGAAGATCTGGGGAGTACCAATGGTACCTATGTTAATGGCAAACTGGTCAAGAAGCATGCTCTCGAAAACGGCGATATTATTACCCTCGGCAAATTTCAGATAACCTATCACAGCGGGGCTAGTGGCGGCGATCAGGATTTCGAACAAACCATGATTATCAGGCCTGGCGAAGTGGGTATGCCTGAAGCAGCGGCCAGTAAAGAAATCGACCAATCGATGCAGAAAATTACCGCTGCTATCGCTTCTGAAGCGGCGAGTACTGCAGCCTCACCTATGGCCAATAAGGAGGCTTGCCTGCAATTGCTGAGTGGCGCTAATGCCGGCAAAGAGTTGATATTAACCAAAGCCCTGACTACTATCGGCCAGCCTGGCGTCCAGGTTGCCGCGATAACTCGCCGGCCGCAGGGGTTTTTCCTGATTCATGTCGATGGTGGCCCGAACAACTCGGTTCCGAAAGTTGGTGGTTCACCGATTGGCCCAAATGCACACGAGCTCAAGAGTCACGATATCATCGAAGTCGCCTCGGTAAAAATGGAATTTTACCTCAGGTAACATCCAGCAAGCCGCTCGCTAAAATATTAAGGGCATACTGATCACTATAATATTAACGGCAGACATTATATTTTATCCTTCACAAACAG
>JAPUFZ010000382.1 GCA_027293245.1 Gammaproteobacteria bacterium | reverse complement strand
CCTGAAGGGCCAGCCCGAATTTACCCAGAAGACGTTAACTTCGTTAGAGGAGCTTCACAACGATCTTAACCAGACCCGAAAACGCGGCTGGTCGATAGACGATGAAGAACGTTACTCCGGCATGCGATGCGTGGCGTCTAGTATCTACAACACATTCGGCGAGGCTATAGCGGGCATCTCGGTATCGGGACCAACCGTACGATTTCCCAATCATGTCATTTCCGAACTTGGCCCCAAGGTCAAACGCGCCGCCGACGAAGTGACGAGTGCGATTGGTGGCAAGCCTCGTAGAAGATAATCCGATAGCGGCTCCAAATTGTTAAAAACCGTCATTCCTGCGCAAGCAGGAATCTTGATAAAGTGTCTCCACTGCTAGATTCCGGCTCGGGGGCCGGAATGACTAATTTTTTAGCCTCGTCATTCCTGCGCAAGCAGCGATCCGGCGTCCCGGAATCTAATACCAGGCCCCGATTCGGCTAAATAATTCACAGCGACCCCAGGTAGCTACGCACTTCCACGAGATCAGTCTCTTCGAGTAACTGGCGCGTAGGCTGTAAGGCAATAATGCGTCCATTTTGAACAAATGCAGTGCGATCGGAAGCGATCAGTGCATCTCGAGGTTGATGGCTAACCAGTAGCGCTGCCATTTTTTTTCGTTGTACCAGTGCTTTCACCAGCTCAATCAATTCTTCCCGCATTGCAGGTCCGAGTGCCGCGAAGGCCTCATCGAGCAGCAGCAGTTTGCGCTCTCGCACCAGCGCGCGGGCAAGCGCAATGCGTTGCCGCTGTCCGCCCGATAACTCTCCGGGTTTACGTTTTTCCAATCCGCTCAGACCCAGAGAGTCGAGCGCGTCTTCGATGCGCTGATCCTGTTCAGTAGAAAGCTTCAGCGATGGGTTGATACCCAGGGCCACATTGGTATAAAGATCGAGATGGGGAAATAAATTGTGTTGCTGGAAAACGATTGTCACCGGTCGCTGTGCAATCGGTAATTGCTCGATAGCTTCCCCGTTTACACGAATACGCCCGCTCTCCGGTTCTAAAAAACCGGCAATCAGATTAAGCAGCGTTGATTTACCAGAGCCACTGGGGCCAATCAGGCTTAACACTTCACCGGCCGATACCGACAGGTCGAATTGCATCTTCTCAGATTCAGCGCCAGGAAACTGGTAGCAAAGCTTTTCGATTTCAAGCATCGGCTTTGCCACCAATGCATCGCTCCAGGACCCAGAACACCAGCAGGCACAGGCCGAGGAGTATTAACGCGGTCGCGGTGGCCTGTGGAATCAGGTAGGCACCGAGCTGCTGGTAGATTAATAGCGGCAGGGTTGCAGTCTCTGGTGTGCCAAACAGCGCAATGACGCCGAGATCGCCCATCGCCAGTGCAGCTACCAGTGCGGTAGACAAACCTATCGGTCGGCGTAGTAACGGCCAGTCGACGTAACGGAAACGGTTCCACCCGCTGAGTGCAAGGCTATGGCACAGGTATTGGTATCGCATCTGATTCTGGCGAATTGCAGGACCGAGGGAACGTATCACAAATGGTAAACCCATCATTGCATTGACGATGATCACAATCGCGTAAACCCAGGCGAAAACATTGATATAACCGGACAATAGGACAAATATACCGGTACCAATCACCAGCGGCGGCACGACATAGATGATAGAGCCGCAAAGCTCAACCAGTCTTGCCCGTCCTGGCTGACCCTGAATGACCAGTTGACTACTGGCGCGCAGTAAAAACCAGCCCGCAATGACCGATAACACGGCAGCGCCTAAGCCTAACATCAATGTCTTTCCTGCCGACTGCCACAGGTACCTGTTTGCAACCACCTGTGCCAGTGGTCCAGACAGCGCATCTATAAATAGGGATACGAGCGGCATCCCGACATAGATGCCCGCTATCAGTATCACCACCCGATTCAGTCGGCTGCGATACTTCCCTGATTCACCGGCAGCGGAGGAAATTGAAATTTCGACCTCTGGCAATTTTTGCAATTTGAGCAAAGCGACTGCTACCATTATGCAGAGTGATAGCTGCAATAACGCGAGTATCACGGCCTGTACGGGATCAAAATCAAAGCGCAACGACTGATAAATTGCGACCTCCAGGGTGGTGCTTTTCGGGCCACCTCCGAGTGTCAATACCACCGCGAAACTGGTCAGGCACAGCATAAATACGAGAAGCAGGACGCCCGGTAAACCTTCTCTTAATGCCGGCCATTCCAGATGGCGCCAGCGGTGCCACGCACTAAATCGCAACTGCTCCGCCAGCTCCCAGTGGTGCCTGGGAATCCCCTGCCAGAGTGGCAACAGCAGTCTTACCGCCAGTGGCAGGTTGAAAAACACGTGCGCCAGTAATATGCCATTGATGCCGTACAGCGAACGCCCGAGCGGAATCCACCCCTCACTGCCATAAACCGATACGATTCCCATTACCGCGACCACTGACGGCACTACTAACGGCAATCCAAATATACGCAATAACAGCGCACGAAACGGAAATTCGCCATTTAGCGCAAAGGCCCGCGCGACCAAAATCGCCGGGATCACACTAAACAGCGCCGATAACAACGCCTGCCAGAGACTGAAGAATACGACCCGGCGTATATATGTACTTTGACAGAATTGCAGGTCCTGTGGTTCGAACCCCGGTAACCGGCCAAGGCTTAGAAGCCCCCCCATTGGCGCTAGTACTAATATGGCCAGTATTACCGGCACCAGGTAGGGGAAACGCAGGGTCTGGGTCACATTACTTTGCCAGCGTATCGAGCCATTCGTTGACCCATGCCTTGCGTCCGCGTGATACGGTTTTGTCATCGAATAGCAGCGCCGGAGACGGATCGATCAATGCGTTGAATTCCTGCGGCAATTTAGAAGCTTCCAGCGTCGCAGGGTACATCCAGTTAGTCGTCGGAATAATGCTCTGAAAACGATCGCTGAGCATGAATGCCAGAAATTCACGGCCGAGTTCTTTTTGCTGACTGCTTTTAACCAGCCCAGCCACTTCAATCTGCTGATAGTGGCCTTCTGAAAATTTCGCGGCGGCAAAACGTCGATCCTGCTCGGCGATAATATGATAGGCCGGTGAAGTGGTATAGCTCAGTACCATGTCGGCTTCACCCTTGAGAAACAACCCGTAGGCTTCACTCCAGCCCTTGCTGACAGTGACAATCCGATCTGATAATTTTGCCCAGGCTTCTGATGCCCGCTCACCGTAAACCTTCTTTACCCACAGCAGCAACCCCAACCCCGGTGTTGAGGTGCGCGGGTCCTGTATCAAAATTGTTGGCCCCCGTGGGTCTTCAACCAGCTGCTTCAAGCTGTTTGGGGGATTTTTCAGCGATTCCCGGTTATACACAAACGCAAAATAGCCGTAATCGTAAGGCAGGAACATACCGTCATCCCAGGGACCCGGTAATGCCGAATTATCCAGCGACATACCATGCGCTTCGAACAGCCC
>JAPUFZ010000381.1 GCA_027293245.1 Gammaproteobacteria bacterium | reverse complement strand
ACCCGTCCTTCCTCGCCAACCACTATATACCGATGTATAACGCGGTATTCAACAATAGTAGCGGTGCCCTGCCATTTACCGTGATTATTGATCGGGATCGTAAGATCCATTACTCACATACGGGTCAAATCAGCCTTACCAAACTACGCGAACAGGTCTCAGAGTTACTCTAAACCGAATCATATCGATCAGGTAGCCCCATATTGCATGGCAGGGAACGAAGCCCATGCCTAAACTGCAAAGCATATTTAAGAAGCCCTCATCCCGACCCCCGTGCCGGGATAATATTGTTGGCAACTTCGTCAATTGTGTAAAAAACACACTATAACTGGACTCTATCTCCCCACTATGTGAAAATCTCGGTAATTATAAATCTACTCGACTCTGGCGTTTATATGCCCTCTAAATGATTAAAATACTGGTTATACATGGACCAAATCTGAATATGCTCGGTAGTCGCGAACCCGAAGTCTACGGGTCCGATACGCTGGCATCGATCGACGCGTCGATAGCAGAGATGGCCAAATCTAAAAATGTCAGTCTTGAAACTTTCCAGTCAAACCTTGAAGGCGAAATTGTCGATCGCATCCAGCAGGCTGCCGCCGATCAGACTCAAATTATCATTATCAATCCGGCCGCCTTTACCCATACCAGTATTGCTATTCGTGATGCCTTCCTGGCCTCGAGCGTGCCTTTTATCGAAGTGCATATGTCCAACGTGCATGCCCGGGAAGACTTTCGAAAACACTCTTACCTGTCCGATATCGCCAGTGGCGTGATTAGCGGCTTTGGTAAAAACAGTTATCTACTCGCCTTCGAAGCTGCTGTTAATCAGTGCAATCAATCCAATTCATAGAGAAACCATTAATGGATATACGCAAAGTAAAAAAATTGATCGAATTGCTCGTGGAGTCAGGCATAGCCGAGCTCGAGATCAAGGAGGGTGAGGAATCGGTCCGCATCAGTCGACAATTGATGGTAACGCAAAATGTGGCAGCCCCGGGGTCGGCAGTACCAACGCTGCCTTCAACTGTTGCGGCACCAGCGCCTGCCAACACCCCTGTGACCGAACAGGAACCCCGCGGGCACCATGTCAAATCTCCGATGGTGGGAACCTACTATGGGGCCGCATCGCCAACATCAAGCCCATTCGTCAAGGAAGGCCAGTCGGTGCAGGTGGGTGATACCCTGTGTATTATCGAGGCGATGAAAATGATGAATCAGATCGAAGCGGACAAAGCCGGGATCATCCGTTCAATCCTGATTGAAAACGGTAGCCCGGTCGAATTTGATCAAATCATGTTCATTATCGAGTAATTTTAACATGTTAGAAAAAGTCGTCATCGCCAACCGAGGTGAAATCGCCCTGCGTATCTTACGCGCATGCCGTGAAATGGGAATTCAGACCGTAGCGGTTCACTCGACCGCAGATCGCGATCTCAAGCACGTGCGGCTGGCCGACGAGTCAGTCTGTATTGGACCGGCCTCTTCATTGGAGAGTTATCTCAATATTCCAGCCCTGATCTGCGCAGCCGAGTTGACCAATGCCTCAGGCATACACCCGGGCTACGGATTTTTATCCGAAAATGCTGAATTTGCCGAGCAGGTTGAGTCCAGTGGATTTAAATTTATCGGCCCGAGTGCAGAGGCGATTCGTACCATGGGTGACAAGATCGCTGCGATCAAGACAATGAAAGACGCCGGTGTGCCAACGGTACCCGGCTCCGACGGTCCATTGGGCGACGACAACGAAAAAAATCTCGAAATGGGTCGGAAAATTGGCTACCCGGTTATCATCAAGGCCGCCGGTGGCGGTGGCGGTCGTGGAATGCGTGTGGTACGCGCAGAAGGCAGTTTATTGAATTCAATCCAGCTCACACGTTCCGAAGCAGGTGCTGCTTTCGATAATGATGTGGTTTACATGGAAAAATTCCTCGGGTCACCTCGCCATATCGAAATCCAGGTACTGGCTGATTCTCACGGAAATGCAATTCATCTGGCAGAACGTGATTGCTCGATGCAGCGCAGGCACCAGAAGGTTGTCGAAGAAGCACCAGCCCCGGGGATTACGCCCGAGCAACGCAAGGAAATTGGCGAACGCTGCGCAAAGGCTTGTATACAAATGGATTACGAGGGAGCGGGGACCTTCGAATTTTTGTACGAAAATAATGAATTCTATTTCATTGAAATGAACACGCGCATCCAGGTTGAACATCCGGTGACTGAAATGATTACCTGGGTAGATATTGTCAAGGAGCAAATATCGATAGCATCTGGCAATCCCTTGCGTTACAAACAGGAAGATATCGTTGTGCATGGCCATTCCATCGAATGTCGTATCAATGCCGAAGATCCCAAGACCTTCCTGCCCTCGCCCGGCAAGATAACACTGTATCATGCCCCGGGCGGACCCGGTGTAAGAATGGATTCGCATATATATAACGGCTACACCGTACCACCTTATTACGATTCGATGATTGGCAAGTTACTTACCTACGGCAACTCGCGCGAGTCCGCTATTGCGCGCATGAAAGGCGCACTTTCTGAAATTGTGATTGAAGGTATTAAAACCAACATCCCGTTACAGAGAGAAATTATTAGCGATGGAAATTTTGCCAACGGCGGCACCAATATCCACTACCTGGAGAAGAAGCTGGGAATTAGTTAAGTCATCCCCGGATAATTTCTGAT
>JAPUFZ010000380.1 GCA_027293245.1 Gammaproteobacteria bacterium | reverse complement strand
CAATTACTCGGTATGCTCGAGTTTCTGCGTGGTGGCAGTGCCAGTGAGATTGTCTCTCTGCCGCGCTACCACCATCAGTATTTCCCGGATAGCATATATTTCGAGGATAATACTTTTGACGAGGCAACCCGGCAAGCCCTGAAAAACCTGGGTCACGAATTAAAACAGTCATCATATCGATACGGCAATATGCAAACTATCATCGTCGATCACAGGACCGGTAAACTAGACGCTGCCTCTGATCCACGGGGTATTGGCGCAGCCCGGGTCGATTCCGATTAATTAAGGTGACAGTTAACCTGACTCCAGGTCGCAGGGGACGTAATTGAGTTAACTGTCACCCTAATTAACTCATGTCTGACATTGAGGACAAAAATAGGTGGACCTTTGCCCTTGCCTGGATTGTTTGACTGGTTTGCCGCAGACTGGACAGGGACCCTTGACGCCATAAACATTGAGTCGATGGCCGAAGTAGCCTGGATTGCCATCGACCTGAGTAAAGTCCTTCAAGGTGGTACCGCCCTGCAGTATAGCGGCCTGCAGGGTTTCTTTAATGGCTATGACCAGGCGATCGAGACGTTTCTTACTGATTCTACCGGCGGCCCGGGCGGGATTGATGCCAGCGCTAAATAGAGCTTCGCTGGCATAGATATTGCCGACGCCGGCGACTCGACGACTGTCCATTATCACCGATTTGATTGCTGCGCTACGTTTACGGCAAGCTGAATATAGATACTCGCCGTCGAATGCGGCAGACAGGGGTTCGGGGCCGAGGTTTTGCAGTAATGGGTGGGTTAACGGGTCGGACTCGGTGTAAAGCAGGGCACCAAAGCGTCGTGGATCGCGAAACTTAAGCGCATAGCCTGAAGCCAGTTCTACTTCAATATGCTCATGACTCTCGATCGGACTGCCCGCCGGGAGGATTTTCATACTACCTGACATACCCAGGTGCCAGATCAGTGTGCCGCAGTCGAGTTGCATTAATATATATTTGCCGCGTCGAGACAGGTTTTCTATACGATGGCCCGGCAAACTGGCGGTTTCGCTGGCGACTGGCCAGCGCAATCGATTATCGCGAACTATGAAGCGTTTTATGACCTGTCCGCAAACATAGGGTTCGATGCCGCGCATGGTGGTTTCGACTTCGGGAAGTTCGGGCATCAGGCCATACCCAGCCGGGGAGGAAATACCCTAGCCCGCATTGTCGATTGAAAACAATGCATCGAAATATTTTTCAGTAAAATGATACTGCAGATCGAGATCGGGCCGGGCGATGACTAGTTCGGGTTCCCGGGCCATCAGCAAGAACTCGATGCTGGAACCGTCGCTCAGGGTAGCGACGATCTTCTGTTGTACAGAGGCTGATGGGTCGTATCGCCGGATTGTTCCAGCCTCGATAGTTTGCCAGTTGCTGACCAGCCGATTTATCTGGTCGGTGTTGATTGCCGTGTTATTGCTGCTGTTCCAGGTCCTGGTGTTATTTTTATTCAATCTTAACCCGGCTATATCGAGTGCCTGCAGTGATATGGATCCTGGTAACAGACGCTTGTCGATCAAACCCGAAATACCCTGAACCATAAAGGGCAGATGCACATCAGCCAGCAAAAAAATAGTCGATCCGATCAATATATAACGCCGGTCGTTTATGTTGTTGGTGGCGCCGAATAGTACTACTGTATCGTTTAGTCTCAGAGTCAGTTTCGGGTCCTGCAAACCCAGGGCTGTCAGGTCAATCCCGTCGACCGCTATGCTGGTTTCAGTTTCGCTCGCCAGAATAGCGATTATACGTTCCACGGTGATGTTATTTGCGGGCCACTGAACGGGTGTTTCAAGTTGCCACTGGTCTGAGGATTTGCTCAAAACAAAGCTGTTGCCATCTAACTCATAGGCGACACTCATTATATCTGCCGGCTTGAGTCTACTGATGGGATTGCTGGATTGATTAGGCGAGTCAGTCCAGTAGCGATCGCCCACGAAATAGGATATGGCTATTATCGCAATGAGCAGAAAGTTGATAATCCAGCGTCGGGTTAGCATGGCTTGCACAGGATTTAACGTTTGCGGCGTTTAAGCCAGATAATTAAACCTGTGCCAAACAGCGCCAGAGGCATAAACAGCAGGAAGCCAAAACCAATAATAATTTGTTGCGTTTGCGATAAATCGAGCAGGGTGTCGGGTGCAGCGCGTGGGCTAATCGCAATCAGATTATCATCATGGCTTAACCAGTTGACCATGTTGAGTCCGAGTTCGAGATTGCCACCATTGCCGAGATAACGGTTGGATAGAAAGTCGGCATCGCCGACAACTGCGACCCGCTGCTCGGTCGCTTCACCGTCGTCATTTTGCCGGTTCGCCGCCAGGCTGACACCGATATTAAGTGGCCCGTTGCTCTCGTCGTCATTATCGCCACGGTATATTTCACCGCCCATTTCGCCGGTTTCGTTCCAGCTCGATTCGCCGCTGCGTAGAAAATTGCGTTGTTCCCAGATTCCTGATTCGCCATGAAACTCGATTGCCTGTGCCTGTGGAAATATCGACAGGCTGTCGAGACCGAGTGTTATCGGATGCCGTGGATATTCAGTTACCAGAGCAAAATCAATCCGGTTCAATCCCAATAGCTGGCTATTCGGATCGACGACGATGCCGGGTAGAAATTCTATCGTCAGCAGGTCTGAAATAAATCCAGTCTCCTCGGTTGATTGTTCAGGATCGGCGAGCCATAACAGATTGCCGCCGCGCTCGAGGTAAGCCTGTATCAATACTACCTCGCCGGGTAAAAGTGAAACCCGTGGACTGGCAATTACCAGCACGTCGGTATTGGCTGGGATGCTGTTGGTTTGTGTCAGCAGCAAATTTTCAATCGTATAACCCTTGCTCGTGAGTTGGGTGGCGAACAGGCTAAAATCATGATTGGCTTCACCATAGGGGTCACGCTCACCGTGACCCTGTAAAAAAACCAGCCAACGATCCCCCTGACGCATTAGCCGCTGGATTGAATTGGTCACTTTTGCTTCGGTTACCGGGCTGATTTTTTCTGAGCGATCCTGATATTCAAGCAAAGTTTCACCATCAAAACGAATATTGTGTTCACGTAATAAATCAGGCCTCAGGTCGGGGTTCACAATACTAAAGCTGATTAACGGTTGGGCGTTCACATAGCGTTGGAACAGACGCTCGAGTACAGCACGATTTTTATTTAGCGGTGAAACAAAAACCGTTATCTGCAGTGGTTGCTCGAGTGATTTGACCAGGCGTATAGTTTCCTGCGACAGGCTGTTGCGTTGATTGGCAGTGAGGTCGATCACCAGCGGATTGAGCTGGCTGAGCCAGGCCAGCAAGCCCATCGCAGCGAGTAACAATACCACGAACAACGCGGACTGCAGTCGCAATTGTCTTCGAATGCGTGGATTTAACATCACAGCAGGCGCTCCCGGTCCAGTTGGCGGATCGTCAGTACCAAAAAAGTGACAATTAGGATCAGGTAATAGGCCAGGTCGCTGGAATCAAAAATTCCCTCTAGCATATTCTGATAATGATGCAGCAGGGAAAGGTAGGTCATCACGCTCTGGCCATCAGCCACCGATTCACCCAGCCAGTTGATGATCCACAACATCAATAGTGCACCGAAGGTACTCACTGCGGCGATGGTTTGATTGTCGGTGAGGCTTGACAGGTAAAGGCCTATCGCCGCAAAGGATCCGAGTAGCAATAACATTGAAAGATAAATAGAAAATAACTTGCCGGCATCGAGATCGGTACCCATGTAGAGTGACAGTGGCATTAACATTAAAAGGCTGACCAGGATAAATACGAACAGGAACAGGCCGAGAAACTTTCCCAGCACGATTTCGGTCATGCTGAGAGGAGACGATATCAACAGGGTCAGGGTTTTGTTGCGTTTTTCTTCGGCGATTGTGCGCATGGTGATTAGTGGCATTATCATCAACAGGATAATTGCAGCTACCTGAAACGTTGATGCGATTACGATATCGGTAACTCCGGGTGCGTTTTCCAGGGCTAGTAACCGGGATTGCAGAATAAAGTAATTGTCCAGCTGGGCCAGAAACACGTAACCCAGGATAATTTGCACAACACCCAGGATTACCCATGCCAGTGGCGATAGAAACATGGCCGTGATTTCCCGGCGGGCAATGGTCATGATCATGATCGGGACTCCCGGCTCTCGCCGGCAACCGGTTTATCCCGTGTTAACTCGATAAACAGGTCTTCCAGGGAGGCGCGATCGGGCACTAGTTCATAAAGTCCCCATTGTTGTTCTACTGATGCTTTAACCACGGATTCAGCGGGTGAGCTACTATTAAAGTAGAGCCGAAATCGATTATCGTCGATGGTTTCGACGTGTTCGACCTGATCGATCTCGATTAAATACTCAATCCCCGGTGGTTGTTTTAGGGCGACCGTTATACTGAGTTCCTTACCCTGGTTCTCGAGGGCCTCAATCGATGCGTTATAAATTAATTTACCCTCTCGAATAATCAGTACGCGATCACAGGTGGCCTGCACTTCGGATAATATATGGCTCGAAATGATGACGCTGCGTTCTTTCCCCAGGGTCTTGATCAGGCTGCGAATTTCGCGTATTTGAATTGGATCGAGTCCAATTGTCGGTTCGTCCAGAATCACCACGAGTGGGTTGTGAATAATGGCCTGGGCTATGCCGACACGCTGTTGATAGCCTTTTGACAGATTACCGATCAGGCGATGTCCGACATCGTTGAGGCCGCAATTTGCCTTGGCCTGCGCCATCGCTGTTGCGATCCCGGCTCGTTTCAGCCTGCGTAATTGTGCGCAATATTTAAGAAATTCATCCACTGTGGCATCACGGTAAACCGGAGGATGTTCCGGCAGATATCCGATCAGTTGTTTGGCCTGGCGGGGTGATTCGATAATATCGAAACCGTTAATACTCACCTGGCCTTCGCTGGGCGCAAGATTACCGGTGATTATCTGCATTGTGGTCGTCTTTCCAGCGCCATTGGGTCCAAGAAAGCCGAGTACTTCACCGGCTTCAAGAGAGAAACTTAGTTGGTTAATCGCACAATGTTTCTGGTAGAAACGGGTCAGGTTTTCAACTTTGACTAAAGTTGTCGAATCCATAATTGAATCATGTCATTAAGGCCGCTTCATGATACTGATATATCTGTGATATAAAAGCCGGGTGACTCCAAATTATTTAACTTTAGTGTCTTCTGGATTAAGGGGTTTTACCATCGGACATAAAAAACCGGATGAAGCCGGGTTTTTTAATTTTCTAAGTAAGCTTTAGTTACTTGATTTTGGCTTCCTTGTATTCTACGTGCTTGCGTATGACGGGATCATACTTTCTGAATACCAGTTTGTCAGGCGTATTCTTTTTGTTCTTATCGGTAGTGTAGTAGTGGCCTGTACCGGCGCTGGAAACTAGTTTGATTAAATCTCTCATAACATTTCTCCTAACACTTTTCGCCGCGCTTGCGCATGTCAGCGATGACTGTATCGATACCATTCTTGTCTATGATGCGCATTCCCTTGGTGGATACACGCAGTTTGACCCAGCGGTTTTCTGATTCTACCCAGAATTTGTGGTTGTGCAGGTTTGGTAAAAAACGCCGACGCGTCCTATTGTTGGCGTGCGATACGTTGTTTCCGGCTACCGGTTTTTTACCTGTGACTTGACATACCCGGGACATGGTTAACTCCGTGATTGAAGCGAGATTGCTTTCGAGGGCGCGAACTCTACCAGAACCCATAGCAGTATTCAAGCGTATCCAGGCCTGTTTGCAGGTGATTCGTGACTATATGTAGATTCCATTTCAGCCCCTTGCGGGCTAAGATGCAGCATCGTATTTTAACCTCAGGTAAAGCCTTAATGGATATAGTTTTTATTCGTGATTTGCAGATCGAAACCGTCATTGGAATCTATGACTGGGAGCGAAAGGTAAAGCAAATTATCAGCCTCGATATCGATATGGCAACCGATATTCAAAAGGCCGCCAGAAGTGACAATATTGACGATACCTTGAGCTATAAGCAAGTCGCAAAAAAGCTGATCGCTTTTGTTGAAGCGAGTGAATATGAACTGGTCGAGGCTCTGGCGGAGAAAATTTGTGAAATTATTCGCCAGGAGTTCGGTGTGCCGTGGGTGCGGCTGACCCTTAACAAACCCGGGGCCGTGCGGGGCTCCCGATCGGTGGGCGTAATGATCGAACGCGGGCAGAAACCTGCGTGAGTGCAACGGTATATGTCAGTCTTGGCAGCAATGTCGACCGTGAAATGAATATTTTGCTCGCGCTTGGTGATATGCGGCAGGTTTTCGGCAGGCTGATACTATCACGGGTGTATGATTCAGTGGCCGTAGGCTTTGATGGGGATGACTTTTTAAACCTGGTAGCCGGGTTTGAAACAGATAGTGATGTCCATGAGGTGGTTTTTGAATTACGTGAAATAGAAGACAGGCTGGGTCGAGATAGATCCTCACCGCGATATTCACATCGATCGATAGACCTGGATATTTTGACCTACAACGCGCTTGAACTGGATGAACCAGGGATTCAGATTCCACGTCGCGAAATACTGGTAAATGCCTTCGTGCTCAGACCTTTGCAAGACCTGGCGCCGGATATGCTGCATCCGGTTGTGAAAAAAAGTTATCGCGAGTTATGGCGGGCAATGGAACCAGATGCAGTTCGCACAGATGTTTATGACTTACCGCTGGCTTAATCGGGATTTCCTAAAATAAATACAAATTAACCCTGTAAGATGAGTTCAAACCATCAAAACTAAGCCCTGGAAAAGCATGATGGTAGCAAGGTCTGGATGATGGGTTGCGCCCATCCTTATACGCTCTGCCGTCAAAGCAGGGCATTCAAAGCCTTGACCAGGGCCGCACATTCGTCGTCGGTGCCTATCGAAATACGTAAAAAATTTTCGATCCGCGAAGCCTTGAAATGACGCACCAGAATACCCGCTTTTTTAAGGCCGGCGTATAAATCGGCCCCACCGCGTAAAGCGTGTCGAGCGAACAGGAAGTTGCTGCTGGAAGGCAACACTTCAAAATCTAAATCTAGCAAGTTTTTATTTAAGCGATTGCGGGTATCGATAATCCGTTTACGGCATAGCTGGAAATATTCGTCGTCTTGCAGTGATGCGATGGCTGTGGCACTTGCCAATCGATCGAGCGGATAAGAATTGAAGGAATTTTTGACCCGATTCAGGGCCTCGATCAATGCCGGTTGGCCCAGCGCGTAACCGAGGCGTATGCCGGCCAGGCTACGCGATTTGGAGAAGGTCTGTATTACCAGCAAATTGGGATATTGCGCTATTAAGCCGGTCGCAGATTCTGCGCCAAAATCGATGTATGCCTCGTCGATGATAACCAGCGATTCCGAGTGGTCGAGTAAATCTTTGATCGCGGCAAGCGTCAGGGCGATGCCGGTAGGCGCGTTTGGATTAGCGATGATTATGCCCCCGTTGGCGCCTCGGTAGTCAGCAACGTCGATACGATATCTCGAGTCCAGCGGCACAGGCGCATAGCTAACCTGGTACAACGAACAATACACTGGATAAAAGCTATAACCGATATCGGCCAACAGGATGGCATCCCGGCCCTGAAAAAAAGCCTTGAAACTATGTGCCAGAACTTCATCGGAACCATTGCCGACAAATATCTGTTCGGCCTCGAGGCCGGTGTAATTAGCCAGCGCCTGCCTCAGCTCGCTGGATTCGGGGTCTGGATAACGCCTGAGACTTTCGACCGGGTAGCTCTGAATCGCGCTAGCCACTGCCGGCGAGGGTGGGTAGGGATTCTCGTTGGTATTGAGTTTGATATATTTTTGATCCTGCGGCTGTTCACCCGGCACGTAGGGGTTTAGCTGACGTACGATATCGCTCCAGTATTTACTCATGCTCCGCTATCTCAGTTACTTAGGAGTCGGCCGCCGTCGATCCGAATCACTTCACCGGTAATATATTCATTAGTCAATAAAAACATGACCGTCTGGACGATCGAATCCGGGCTGCCACATTTTTGTAACGGGATCTTCGCCAATATTGCTTTTTGCTGCTGCGTCTGCGAGGCGTCGCTGTTTTCTGGCCAGAGTATAGCGCCTGGCGCAATGCCATTGACTCGCACCTTCGGCGCCATTTCCAGGGCCATGGATTTTACCAGCATCGCATTCGCGGCCTTGGCACAGCAATACAGGCTATGGTTTTTTAACGGCAATGAAGCATAGATATCGAGCATGTTGATGATCGCCCCGTTAGTAGCGAGCAAATAAGGATAGCAGGCCTGGGATAAAAACAGCGGCGCCTTAAAATTACTGCCGATCAAATTATCCCAGTCTTGCTCAGTCATCGCACCGAGTGGGGTGGGGTAAAAACTCGAGGCATTATTTATCAGGATATCGAGGTTACCGAATGCCTGCGCAGCTTGCTGTGATAGGGTTTCAATAGCGTCGATATTTGATAGTTCGGTCTGTAAGCAGCAGGCAGAGTTGGAGCGCTGGGCATTCAATTGCCGTGCGAGCGCTTCTGCATTAGCGAGCGATTCACGGTAATGGATGATGAGATTTGCGCCGTTTTGATGTAGAGTGCGAGCGATTTGCGCGCCTATTCGGTTGGCGGCACCAGTGACCAGAGCGGTTTTTCCAGCTAGCAACATAGCAATAGTGGGTAACAAAAAAAGAGTGTCATCATATCATTCTGAGGAGCAGACGCTAGCGTGTTTACCGGCGCCGAGTGAGGACGAGGTTGCCCATAGTAAACTCCTGATCGATTTCATCGTCGCTGAGATCGAGCAGCATGGCGGCGTTATTTCATTCCGGGATTTCATGGATTACCTGCTCTACCAGCCGGGTCTTGGCTATTACAGTGCGGGCCAGACAAAATTCGGCGGCGCGGGGGATTTTGTTACGGCGCCAGAGATTTCAAAATTGTTTGGACGCACCCTGGCACGGCAATGCGAGTCGATTTTCGAGCAGGGCTGTGTTCGCCAGGTGCTTGAATTTGGCGCCGGCAGTGGCCGATTGTGTCAACAGCTATTGCCAGGCCTGGTTGAACCCTGCGCATATTTTATCCTCGAACTCAGTGCTGACCTGCGTTCGCGACAGCAGCAGTACCTACGCGCAAGTCTGCCGCTTGAGTTATTTAGCCGGGTGACCTGGCTTGACGAATTGCCGATGGACTTCGATGGAATGGTAATCGGTAACGAGGTACTCGATGCGATGCCCGTGCATATCGTGTCAAAGGACCAGCAATGGCTCGAACTGGGCGTTGGCTTCGATGGTAAGCGCTTTTGCTGGTCTCACTATGCCGATAACAGCGATGCAATCTCTGCTATTCAACGCATTGAGTCCGCACAGCTAATTTTACCCAATGGCTATACCAGCGAAGTAAACCTGAATTACGGGCCCTGGCTTGATGCATTGCAGGCCTGTTGCAATAGCGCGGTAGTATTGATGATCGACTATGGTTACCAGCAGGCAGAGTATTATCATCCCGAGCGCAGCCATGGAACACTGATTTGTCACTACCATCATCGAGTTCATTCTGACCCGTTGGTATATCCCGGGTTGCAGGATGTGACTGCATCGGTCGATTTTGATGCCTTCGCAGACGCAGCTAGCCGCTGTAATTTTGAAATTTGCGGACTATCGACCCAGGCGCAGTTTTTGCTTGGCAACGGCTTGCTTGATGAGGCGGATTGCGCAGACCCGAATAAGCACACTAGGGCGCAACTCGATCTGGCCCAACAGATAAAGACCTTGACCTTGCCGAGCGAGATGGGGGAGCGATTTAAAGTGATTGGCCTGCAAAAAAATCTGAATATTGACATTCCTGCTTTAAATACCGACCGCTAACCCACCATGGATAACACGCAAATTGTATTTCTGGCGATCGTGCAGGGGCTCACCGAGTTTTTGCCGATTTCGAGCTCGGCGCATTTGATACTGGTGCCACTGATTCTGCAATGGCCGGATCAGGGGCTGGTATTCGATGTCGCGGTACATCTCGGCTCATTGATCGCGGTACTGGTTTATTTCCGCACCGAGGTAGTGGCGATGACTATAGCCTGGAGCAGAAATGTTACAGGTGCTGCGTCGAGTGAAAACAGCCGACTCGCCTGGTGGGTGATACTGGGCACTATACCCACGGTGGTGGCGGGTTACCTGTTCAAGCATATAGTCGAAACGGAGTTGCGCACTGCCTGGGTGATAGCGATAGCGACTATCGTTTTTGCACTACTGCTAGGGATTGCCGATTTAAAGAAATCGAAACAGCGAAGTGAGTTTCAACTTAACTGGCACGATGTATTGATGATTGGATGTTTTCAGGCGTTGGCACTGATTCCCGGTACTTCACGTTCAGGCATTACCATGACCGCCGGATTACTACTGGGTTTAAGCCGCCAGGCCGCGGCCAGGTTTTCTTTCCTGCTGTCAATACCGATTATTTTTGCCAGTGGTACATTACAGACCCTGGAACTGTTACAGGCCTCGCCGGCCATAGATTGGCTGGCTTTGATGCTGGCGCTGGTACTGTCGGCCGTGAGCGCGGGAATCTGTATCCATTTGTTTCTCGGACTGATCGAAAAAATTGGTATGCTGCCGTTCGTCATCTACCGTTTGCTACTCGGTTTCGTCCTGATAGCCTTTCTGATTTAGCGAGCGTCGGAATTTAGCATGCAACAGCCCCTGTGACCCAATCCGAATTACAGTTGCCCAGGCTCTGGTTCAGCCTGGCTTTTGCACTAGCACTGGTGGTGGGGGTGTTCTCCCTGATACCAGGTCCTGATCTTGGGGAGGGTGACAAACTCACGCATTTTCTCACTTATGCAATCTTATCTGCCGGTTTCAGCCTGATTATCGAGGCGCGAAAGTCACTCTGGCTAATTTTGTTCGGGTTGATTAGTTACGGCCTGCTACTGGAATGGTTACAGGGGTTAACCGGCTATCGTATGAGGGATATGGCCGATGCACTCGCCAATAGCCTGGGTGTCATCAGCGGCCTGGTTTTTTATTTTTCTCCGCTGCGCGGTATCCTGAGACGCCT
>JAPUFZ010000038.1 GCA_027293245.1 Gammaproteobacteria bacterium | reverse complement strand
CACCATGATCGCGTAATAGATCGAGGGTATCCTGTTTGGCATTTCGGCTATGGATGATCAGCGGTAACTTGCAATGCCTGGCCGCTTCTATATGGATGATAAATCGCGCGCGCTGCCAGTCCATATCATCGCCCGCCTCCCTGTAATCGAGCCCTGTCTCACCAATTGCGACTACTTTCGCATGGGTCGCCATCCAACACAGGGTTTCAGCGGTCGGTTCCTGCACTTTCTCATAGCATGGATGGACACCCGCGGAACAATAAATATCGTCGTAAAGCCCAATCAGGGCGACCATGTTTTCGAAGGATTCCAGGTCGACGCTAATGCACATCATCCGGGTTACCTGGTCGGCCCGGATGGTTTCGAGTAATTGAGGGAAACTATGGTTGTGGCCATCCAGATCGATACGGTCCAGATGACAGTGGGAATCAAAAAACATGCGCGAGTGAGAACGCTTTACATGGTGTGCGTGGGTCTATCCGCCTGTAGCGCTCCAGCTAAGTAGCCTTCAATTTTATTTCGGGTGGTGCCGTTGTCCTGTTTACTGAACTGGACGCCGATTCCTGCCGCCTTATTCCCCTGGGCCCCCTGCGGTGTCACCCAGATTATTTTTCCTGCAACCGGCAAGCGGTCCTTGGAATCCATCAGGCTGAGCAGCATAAATACTTCATCGCCGAGTGAATACTGTTTATTGGTCGGGATAAACAGGCCACCATTTTTAACATAGGGCATATAGGCCGCGTATAGCGCACTTTTATCCTTGATGTTGAGAGACAGTATGCCCTGGCTGGGTGCCGCCATTAGTGCTTACTCCGTTTAACGATTTGTTTCAGTGAGATTAGCACATCTTCGAGCTGAAGTTGGAAATTCAGATTATTTTCTTCAACCATTAATTGCTGATTTACCTGGCCAGACAGGGCAATTGCACTTTGTGCAGCCTCTTTTTGCAGGTCTGCCTGGGTATTTTTTTTTGCGTTTAAACCACAGAGTTGGTAACAATAGGCATCGATCGCCATTTTTATCAGGCGCCGGACCAACGGAGCACCGTTTGAGACCAGTTTTGAAGCCAATATCGAGACGTCAATTTCGTTTTTAAGATACTGGGTGAATTGCTGCTTAAATTGATTGACGACACCGGCATAATCTTCGCTCTTCAGTTTCAGGGCTAATTGAGGATCACCGCCGGCGTACTCCAGGTACTGATCTATATCCTCTGTGTCCATGCCCTGCCCTAGCAACCAGTACTGCGCCTCTTCATTTTGCGGATGATCCAGCGGCCAAATCTGACAGCGGCTGCGAACCGTTACGGGAAGTTTGCCTTTTCTACTGGTCATCAGCAGAATCAATACCTGTGCGCCCGGTTCTTCCAATGTTTTCAGTAAGCTATTGGCACTTTCGATATTCATTTTATCGGCGGGATGGATCGCAAAAATGTTCAATTTATTGTATGAAGTGGTTAAATTTGCTTCATATATTAGTTTACGTATCTGCTCTATCTTTATGTTTTTATTAATTTTTTTCTTTTTATCATCGTACAACAATCTGACATACTTGAAATCGGGATAGGTATTCGCCAACATCAGGTGACAGGAGTGACATTCGCCACAGGGCACTGCGTCAGTTGCATCATCACACAACAGCAGCATCGCCAGGTGCCAGATAAATTCGGCACCACCTATCTCGCTGCTTGCATCAATCAGGATCGCGTGTGGCAGACGCTGTTGTTGTTTGAGCGAGAGTAATTGATTCAGCAAAGGCCGGTGCCATGGCAGGTATGCCGGCTCTATTTTCGAATTTTCATCGACTGGATCGATCATTCGATGTCTTTATTTACTTTAAGTGATAATTGAAACTGCCGATTCACTGTATCAAATACCTGCACGGTTACCGCATCAATGGACTGGTTAGCGTCGATTACCTGATATAGCCTATTATCGGTGGCAGCAACCTGTTTAAATGCCTGCCGCACTCTGGCCTGGTACTCGGCCCCTTTCTTTTCAAATCGGTCCTCGCCCCCTCCCCTGGCAAGCGCCCGCCGCAGCGCTACCGATTCGGGTATATCGAGAATTAAAACCAGGTCCGGCGCAAACGAACCCACCACCAGTTGGTGAACCTTTTCGACCACTTCCAGACCTAATTCACCCGCAATTCCCTGAAATGCACGACTAGAATCGGCAAACCGATCGCTTATGACCCAATCGCCCCGCTTTAACGCTGGCTGGATGGTATCGTTTAAATGGGTCCTACGCGCGGCATACATCAAAAGTAATTCGGTCATGCTGTCCCATTTGTCCGGCTCGCCTTCGACCAGCAACTTTCTGATGTCTTCTGCAGCCGCCGAACCACCCGGTTCCCGGGTCAATATCGACCGCATTCCGTCCGCTAGCAGCGCCTGGTGTAACCGACGGGTTTGCACTCCCTTACCGGAACCATCGACGCCGTCGATCACGATCATTTTATTTTTCATATCTAAATTCTAATTTAATTCCACTACTTACCTAGCTGATATTTTTTGACTGCCTTGTTATGTGCTTCCAGGGTACCGGAAAATTGATGCGTGCCGTCTCCCCTGGCGACGAAATAAAGCGCGTCACTGTCAGCCGGATGCAGGGCCGCACGGATTGATTCGAGGCCGGGCAATGCAATCGGCGTGGGCGTCAAGCCTGAATGCAGATAGGTATTATAGGGAGTATCTTTTTTCAAATCACGATAACGAATATCGCCATCGAATGACTCGCCGAGCCCATAAATAATCGTTGGATCGGTTTGTAGCCGCATATTTTTCTTCAGGCGCCGGGTAAATACCGATGCGATCAGGGGTCGCTCGCTGGCGACGCCGGTTTCCTTTTCAATGATCGAAGCCAGGATCAGGGCCTCATAACTGCTGCTAACAGGCAGGTCCGGCGCCCTGTTCTGCCATTCGCGTTGCAGGTGGGTTTGCATCAATTTATCGGCGCGTTGTAAAAACTTTATATCGCTGGTGTGTTTTGGAAAACGATAGGTATCCGGGAAAAATAACCCCTCTGGATGCTGCCCCGGATAGCCGAGGAGGGTCATGATTTCAGCATCAGTTTTATCCTCCAGGCTATTAGTCATCGCTGAATGTGTTTGCATCTGATGCAGCATTTCGCGGAAGGTCCAGCCCTCGATAATAGTGAAGCTGTATTGAATCGACTGACCTTTGGTGAAAAGTTCGAGCAAATCGACTGGTGACTGCGTCGCCTGTAAACGATATTCACCGGCACGAACCCGGGTTTCCACGCCTTTAAATTTGGCCAGCAGTATGAATAACCAGGGGTCGTCGATTATTTTTTCCATGCTCAACTGTTGAGCGATCGTTTTTATATTGCTACCGGATTTGATCGTGAAGATGCGATCTGACCCGGGTATCGATACGGTTTCATGCTGGAAGCGCTGGAATTCAAAGATCAAAATAGATATCGCTATGGCAAAAATAAACAATCCCCAAAGCAGCATCTTTTTGAATAGCCTGTAGACCATTTTAGTTCACCGACCCGCGATGATCCGACCTGGCGGCTGGATTTAACTCGGACATCAGCATTTGGGTGACTGGCCCGGTAACAAATTTCTGCTGATTAATTGACTGTATGGGCCGCACGCCATGCACGCTGTTGCACATAAAACATTCACTCGACTGCAGCAATAGCTGCGGAGTAAAACGGCCTTCTTCAACTGCTATGGAAGCATGTTGGAGCTGGTTTAATACCCGTTGACGCATGATCCCTTCTACCCCGCAAAACTCGAGTGTTGGCGTGTACATCGCTTCATGCAAATAGAAAAATAGATTACTAACAATGCCTTCAACAAT